>JBMYUK010000123.1:0-7208 GCA_049605275.1 Phycisphaeraceae bacterium | reverse complement strand
GGCCATGCTCAAGCTCGAAACACCCGCCCAGCCGACGACGACCGGCAAAGCCCTCGTCGCCCTCATGAATAAGTATCCCCAGGCGTTCTGGCTGGTCGACGTCCAGCGCACGCCCTGGCTCGACGTGCGCATGAAGATCAAGCCGCAGCGCGTTACGCCGCTCGACCCGATCGCCGCCGAGATCACGCTCTGGAACACCAGCCGCTTCCCGCTCGCCATCCGAGAAACCGGACCGATCAGCGACAACGCCGTCCTCGCAATCACGGTGAAAAGCTCGGGGCGAACCCTCCCGCCCGTCCCGCCGATCGTCGTCGATCTCGGCAAGGGCTTCACCCTCAAGGCCGGCGAGCGCATGATTCTCGACACCCGGATCGACTACCACCAGTTCGGCTCGCTGCGCGCCAATAACCCAGGCGTTCCGTTCACCTTCGCCGCGCGACTCATCGTCAATCCCCGCCTCTCGCCCGGCGGCGCATGGGTGCCCAGCAGCATCGGCAGCATCGCCGACGTCCGCAATCTGCTCATTCAGTCCACGCCCGCGAGTGCAACAGCGATCGACGACTGGCTCGCCGAACTGACCAACAACGACCCCGGCGAACGGGCCGAGGCGCTCATGCGTTTGAGCTCACTCAACCGCACGACGCAGCCGCAGCTCGTCACCGCGCCGCTGATCGAAAGGGTCAAGACCCCGCTCTTCAATGTCTGGGACGGCGGCAACGCGTCCGAACAGGCCTGGATCCTCCTCAACGCGCAGAACCTCGGCGAATCGACGACCAGCTTTCCCGACCTGATCGAGAAGGCCAAGGCGAGCAAGTCCAAGCGCGTCTGGCTCGCGCTGCTCACGACGCACGCCGCCGAGGCCGACGCGCCGCTCTTACTCGAAGCGATCGGGCGGCAGGCCGAACTCCCCGACGTTGCGCGTTACGCCGAACGCCTCGGCCGGCTGATGAAAAAGTACAACGCGGCCCTCGCCGAGCAAGAGGCCCTGCGAGAGCAAGCCCCGGCCGAGTAACGCGTATTCACGCTCGATCGGCATCGGCTGAAAGACGAAAGTCTGTACGCGGTTAACGCGGGTCGCTTCGGGCGGTGCGTGCCGCGTTCGATTCGATCTTCAACGCTTCGGCATCGGCCGGGTCGGCGTCGGTGGCGTCAGTGGGAGCGCTGGTCGCGGTCGGCTCGGACGCGCTCTTCGCCGTGCCCGCGAGCCAGCCGGCGCTCGGGTAACCGCCGAGCGCGATCGAGGCGAGTGCCGCGACGACGCCGCCGACGCGTCGCAGCGGCGGGGCGGTGACCACGGTCTGGCCCTTGTCTTCGCCGAAGAAAGCCGTGCCGACGATCCGCAGGTAGTAGCCCGCGCTCATCGCGGAGTTGACGATGAGCAGCACGACCAAGCCGCGGTACAGTCCCGCGTGCCCGGACTCGACCGTCCCGGCCGAGAACGCCGAGCCGATCAGATATACCTTGCCCAGAAATCCGACCAGCGGCGGCAAGCCGACCAGCGACACCACGCTGACCAAGAGCACGCCCGCTTGGAAGGGATGCCGCGTTCGCATGCCCGCGAGATCGTCGTAGGACTCGACCTCGCCGCCGTCTTTGCGGGTGAGACAACCGATCACGGCGAACGCGCCGATCGTGCTCAGGCCGTAGGCGATGAGGTAGAAAAGGACCGCGGCCGTGCCGTTACTCAGCGACGTGTCCGCGTCGGGGTTGTCGCGCATCAGCGACACCGCGAGCATCGGCCCGACGAGCACGCCGATCAGCATGTACCCCGAGTGCGCGATCGACGAGTACGCGAGCACGCGCTTGAGGTTGGTTTGCACCAGGCCGAGCGCGTTGCCGAAGGTCATCGTGACCGCCGCGATGACGGCGACGAGATACACGATCGGCTCGGGCAAAGCGCGGATGCCCGCGGCCGAGTGGGCGTCGGACAGCGGCAGGCCGAGGATCGCGATTAAGGCGATCATCCCCGCCGCCTTGGGCACGAACGCGAGGAAGGCCGTCACCGGCGTCGCCGCGCCCTGGTACACGTCGGCCGTATAGAAGTGCATCGGCACCGCGGCGATCTTGAAACACACTCCGATCACCGAGAGCGCAACCCCGAGGACCATCATCGGCGATGCGCCGTTGTCCGCGACGTGCGTCCCGATCTTCGCGAACTCGGTAAAACCTGTCGCGCCGTAGATCAGCGTGAACCCATACAAGAACACCGCCGCCGATAACGCGCCGAGGAAGAAGTACTTGACCGCCGATTCCTGCGCGAGGCCGTTGTCTCGGTCCCGCGAGGTCGCGACCATCACATACGTCGGCAGCGACGTCAGCTCGAGCGCCAGGAACAACCAGACCAAATCCGACGCCCCGGCCGTGAGCATCACGCCCGTCAGCGAGAACAACATGAACGCAAAGAACTCGGCTTTGTAGTCGTCGCCGGGGTCAAACGCCCTGCCGTCCTTCGCCTCCGCATCAATGACCTGCTTGATCCGGTCCACCGTGCCCGTCGCGACGAACACCAGCAAGACGCCCATGCCAAGCACCGCGAGCTTGAGATAGCCCGCCATCGCGCCGAGCCCGAGGAAGTGGCTCTGGTCCGATTCGCCGAAGATCAGCAGCACGATCACTGAAGCGACCAGCGTCGCGATCGCCACCATCGGCGTCGCCTTGCGAATCGCCTGATGGCTGGACAGCCCTGCGATCAAGCACGCACACGCCCCGATCAGCATCGTGATCTCGGGCCAGAGGTGCTGCAGCTTTTCCAGGAAGGGGTTCATCAGTCGTAAGCCCCCTCGGTTGATTCATAGCAGTCGGATTGAACCGCAAAGGCGCAGAGGCGCAAAGGAAGGCAGATGAGCAATAGATTGGAAATGAGGTTTCGCATTAGTCCTGCTCCCCCTGGTTTTGGAACTGCTTGAACCAGTGCGTTTCTTTTATCTGCGGATCAGCGGACCATCGCTGGATCATTTCATGCGAGGGGATTTCTAAATACACACTATCGCCAACCTGAGTGAACTCGACACCCGAAAGCGTTGATGGATCACTAAGCCCGGTCGCCCATATCCCTTGGGCTGTATTGCCTTCCTTAGCGCCTTCGCGCCTTTGCGGTTCAACATCAGGCCGCTCAGCAACTCGCGCATCCCCAGCCTCCGCCTCCATCCGGTCGATCTCGTCGTGCACGTACTGCGTGTGTTCTTGGATCGCCGGTTCGAGGGAGCGGAGGATCGGGTAGGGGAACAGGCCGATGGCGAGGCAGACGATGGCGATGGGGACGAGGGTCATCGCTTCGCGGTAGGAGAGGTCGTGGCCGCCGGCGATGCCTGTCTCGCCGGTGTCTTCCCAGTGCGGCAGGTTCAGCGGGCCGAAGACGATCTTGCCAACGAGGAATAGGAGGTAGATCGCGGCGAGGATGACGCCGCTGGCGGCGAGGATGGCGTACCACGGTCCGAGGATCGGGCTGCCGTTGACCTCGCGGGAGTTGAAGGTGCCGATCATGGTTAGGAATTCGCCGACGAACCCGTTGAGCCCGGGCAGTCCGACGCTTGCAAACGCGAAGAGACAGAAGAAAAACGCCCACGCGGGCATGATCTTAGCGAGGCCTGCCATGCGGTTGATCTCGCGGGTGTGGAATCGGTCGTAGAGCATGCCGATGCAGAGGAACATGCCGCCGGTCGCGAGGCCGTGGGAGAGCATGTAGACGAACGCGCCGGTCGCGCCGACGGAGCCGGTGGTCGCCGTGCCGTCGAAGGCGAAGAGGCCGAGGATGCAAAAGCCCATGTGCGAGACGGAGGAGTAGGCGATGAGTTTTTTCGCGTCGGTCTGGACCCAACAGACGAGGGCGGCGTAGATCACGCCGATGACCGCGAGTGCGCCGAGATAGGGCGCAAGCGTCAGCGCCGCCAGCGGCAGCATCGGGATGGCGAGCCGCAGCAAACCATACGGCCCGAGTTTGAGCACCAGCCCGGCGAGGTCGACCGAGCCGGCCGTCGGCGCCTCGGTGTGCGCAAGCGGCAGCCAGGTGTGGAACGGGAACAGCGGCGTCTTGACCCCGAAGCCCGCCAGGAACGCGAGCATCACGATCAACTGCGCTTCCATCGGCATCTGTCGGCCCGCCGCCCACAGCGCCTTGATGTTGAACGTCCACTGGCCGGGGTACTCGGCCTTGGCCCACTCGGCAGCGCTGAGCTCTTCGTCGTTGTCGATCGGGTCGAAAGCGATCGACTCGTAGATCGCGTCGAACTCGACCTGCTGCTCGGCTGACATGCTGCTGTAGTCAAGGGTCGTGTTGAACCAGGCGACGTACAAGACGCCGGCCATCGTCAGGAGCGACGCGGTGAAGGTATAGAAGAAGAACACCTTCGCGGCCTTGAGCTTCTCGCCGTGGCCGAAGATCCCGATGAGGAAGAACAGCGGGATGAGCGTGAACTCGAAGCAGACATAGAAAAACAGGATGTCGCGGGCGATGAACGTGCCGATCAGCGCCGCTTCGAGGATGTGCAACCAGAAGTGGAACGTCCGCATGTCGCCGCGGACCTCGATGAGCGAGCCGAGCACGACGATGGGCATCAGGAAGGTCGTGAGCATGATGAGCCAGAGGCTCATGCCGTCGACGCCGTAATTAAAGCCGAGGTCCCAGCCGGGCACCCACGGGATCTCGCCGACGAACTGCATCGAGCCGGGGTCGGCCCAGTTGAAGCTGAACGCGACGTACAGCATGAAGCAAAACGAAAGCGTCGAGGTCGTCGCGGAGTACACCCACGCCCCCTTGCGCGTGCCGAGCACGGGGATCGGCAGCAACAGCCCGAGCGCGAAGAACGCGGGCATGATGAGTAGGAACGGGATGGTGTAGGCTTCGGGGAGCACGTGGGTGGGGATCGGGGTTTAGGTGTGGGGTGTCGAGGTCACAGCAGGAACAACAGCAGCAGGGCGAGGGCGGCGACGCCGGCGATCATCCCGAGGCCGTATCCCTGGAGTCGGCCGGCCTGGGTGGGTTGAACGGACTTGCCGATGAGCCGCGGGGCCCAACCGACGCTCATGATGGTCGCGTGGATGACGAGTTGATCGACGAGGTAGAGCACCTGCCCGGTGATGAAGAGCGGGCGGACGATCACGCGGTGGTAAAACTCGTCGACGAAGTATTTGCCTTGCAGGATCTGGACCGGGCCTTTGAACAGCCGCGCAGCGGTCTCGGCGTAGCTGGGCTTGAGCGTGTAGCACACGAACGCGAGCGCGATGCCCCCGATCGCGAACAGGCTCGACAGGCCCATCATCAGGTAGTGGATCACGTCGTTGTGGGCGTGGGGCAGGTAAGCGCTCGACGCGTCGATGAGTTTCGTGACGACCTTGCCCTTGTACAGGACAAAGCCGGACGCGAGCGAGCCGACGGCCAGCAAAACCAGCGGCAGGTTCATCGGCCACCACGGCATCTCGTGCGGCTCACCCCCGGCGTGATGGTCGTCGGCGTGGTTGGTGTCACCGGTGTCTTCGCTGTGATGCTCATCGCCCATCTCGTACCTCGTTTCGCCGGTGAAGACGATGCACCACAGCCGGAAGGTGTAGAACGCGGTGAGCAGCGCGGTCAGCAGCGCGATAATGCCGAGGAAGATGAACAGCGGGCTCGACCCGTCGATGCCCTTGATCCAGGTCGCGGCGATGATCTCGTCCTTGGAGAAAAAGCCCGCGGTCAACGGGAAGCCCGCGAGCGCGAGACAGCCGACGAACATCAGCCACTTGGTCACGGGCATCTTCTTGCCGAGCCCGCCCATCGTACGGATGTCCAGCGTCCCGGCGAGGGCGTGCATGACGCTGCCCGCGGTGAGAAACAGCAGCGCCTTGAAGAACGCGTGGGTGACGAGGTGGAACACCGCGCCGCTGGTCGAGAGCGCCCCGAGCCCGAGGAACATGTAACCGAGTTGGCTGACCGTCGAATACGCGAACACGCCCTTGAGATCGTTCGAGCACAGCGCGATCGTCCCGGCGAACAGCGCCGTCACCCCGCCGACGACCGCCACCACCACCAGCGCCGACGGCACCAATTCGAACACCGGCATCATGCGGGCGATCAGATAGATCCCGGCCGTGACCATGGTCGCCGCGTGCACGAGCGCGGACACCGGCGTCGGCCCGGCCATCGCGTCGGGCAGCCAGACGAATAGCGGGATCTGTGCCGATTTACCGAACGCCCCGACCATCAGACAGAACGGAATCGCCTGGATCGCAAAGGGAATCGCCACGCCCTCGGCGAGTTTATCGCTCGCGAAGATCGTCGCGAAGTCCGTCGAGCCGAACTGCTGGTAGCAGAGGAAGATGCCGATCAGAAAGCCGAAGTCGCCGATGCGGTTGACGATGAACGCCTTCTTCGCCGCGGCCACGGCCGAGTCCTTGCCGTAGTAGTAGCCGATCAAGAGGTACGAGCACAGGCCCACGCCCTCCCAGCCGAGGAAGAGGAGCACGAGGTTGTCGGCCATGACCAGCGTGGTCATCGCGAAGATGAACAGCGCCATCGCCGCGAAGAACCGCGCGACGCCGGGGTCGCCCTTCATGTAGCCCATCGCGTAGATGGCGATAAGCGAGCCGATGCCGGTGATGACGAGCAGCATGATCATCGTCAGGCCATCGAAGTAGTAGCCGTAGTTGATCTGCAGCCCGCCGTCGTAGGAGACGCCGTCGCCTTTGACGTTGCCGCCGGCGTAGATCCAGGGCTTGGTCTGGATCACGACGCCCTGGGCGAACGCGTGTTGAGCGTCGTGTTCTTCGCCATCGTGTGCGTCTAGCGAGGTCGTGCCGTGCGACTCGACCCAGGGCGCGCGGTCGTCGCCGGGGGAGACGAACGCCCCGACCGTCAGCACAAACCCCGCGAGGATCGACAGCACGCAGATCGGCCCGGCGAGTTTCTTCATGCTCGGCATCAGGCACAACGCCCCGCACAGTACGGCGCCAAGGGCAGCGATCCACGGGATGTAAACTGCGTTATCAAGCATCTACAAAACTCATCCCGACATCGCGGACCAAGCGCCCGCATCCAGCGTCCGCCGTCTGCGGAACAACAGCACGACTAAACCCAGCGCGAGCGCCGCTTCCGCCGCGGCGATCGTCAGTACGAAGATCACAAACGTCTGCCCGGTCACGTTGTGATGAAACATCGCGAAGGCGACGAGCGAGATCACCACGCCCTGGAACATCATCTCGGTGCAGAGGAACATAATGATCATGTTCCGCCG
>JBMYUK010000122.1:0-7236 GCA_049605275.1 Phycisphaeraceae bacterium | reverse complement strand
CGATCAGCGCGTTGCGGACGGGGCTCCCCTTGCTGTCGAGGATTCGGCCGCCGAGGTGCGTGACCTGACCGACGGCGGGGGTGACGCTGTCGGAGATGCGGATCAGATCGTTGTCGGTATCCAGCGGCAGCTTGTCGGGATAGAACGGTCCCTCGCCCATGCGTGGCGTCTGCGTCAACGCCTCGGCAAACGCACCGGGCGTCAGGAACGCCGAGACGCCCAAGGCTCCTGCCATCAACACGCGACGACGGTCCCATCGCTGGACTTGTGCTTCCTGTGATTCGGTCATGTCGCGTCCTTTCATTTGAGGCGTATCGCTCGTTTGCAGAAGACTTCCTGTCATCCTACGCAAACGGGTTCGCCGTGGTGCAGCGATTCGACTCGCATCCGACACTAAAAAAACAAGCGCCGCCCTTCACGGACGGCGCTTGCGGGGTGTTGCGTCTTGAGACGTTTGGGCTTAGCCGCGTCGTCGGCGGGCGACGAGCAGACCGCCGAGGCCGAGGAGCGCGAGCGAGCCGGGCTCGGGGATGACGACGATGCGACCGTCGGCCACGTTGTCGTAGCGGAAGTCGGAGCTGAGGTCGAAGCTGGTATCGCCGCCGGAGAGCGCCTCGAGGTACTCTTCGAGCAGGCGTTGGTCGCCGACGAGGCCGGCGGTATCGGAGAGGAGCGTCGGGGTGTAGGCGATGCTGGTGTAGGCTTCGTCGAAGAGTTGGTCGCCGCCGCCGAGGGTGAAGCTCAGGCCGGCGACGTCGATCGTGAGGCCGGCGACCGCTTCGCCGTCTTCGATGAGGACCGTGCCGTCGTCGAGGATGAAGCTGACGACGCGCTCGCCCTGGGTGACGATGTTGCCGTTGTCGTCGAGGACCATGCCCTGCTCTTCGATGTCGTAGACGAGCGAGCCGCCGGCGAAGTGGAGGAATCGGCCGGTGTCGGAGACGCCGTTCTGGTCGGGATCGATGCCCGAGCCGGGCTTGCCGTCGAAGACCTTTGAGACGGCGACTTCGAGCACCTGGAGGAAGTCTTCGCTGGTGACGTCTTCGATGATCGCCATGGAGTTACCAAAGGGCAGGACGTCGAAGGTTTCGAGGCGGGAGACGATGCCGTCGTCCGGCCCCTTGCTGCCGACGGATTCGCCGTTGGCGAGGAAGCTGGATCGGATGCCCCCGCCGTTCATGACGGCGACGGTCGCGGTGTCGACGCCGTTGGAAGCCGCGACGTCTTGCGCTTTGGCGAGGATCGCGTCGGCGATGAGGTTGCCGAGCGGGGCTTCCTCAGCACGGATAATGTCGCGGTCCTCGTTGCCGACGAGGTTGCCGGAGTTGGTCACGACCTGGGTCGCGGCGAGGGCGGCGGTGAAGGTTTCGACCGGGGCGACGATGCTCGCGACGGTGGGGTCGTCGGCGTAGCCGGTGTTTTCCTGCACGTTGGAGGTGTTATCGAGGGTGATGTTGCCGAGGCTGTCGACGTTGAGCGTGATGCGGCCGAGCCAGTCGTAGTCGCCTTCGGTAGTGACGATCGGGATGTTGTTGCCGCCGCCGTCGGTCGCGGCGCTGATGGTGGGGTAGGGTCCGTCGGGTGAGGCGCCGGGGCTGGTGTCGGAGATGGACGGGGGCACGGTGCCGGGGCCGGTGGTGTAGACGGTGCTGGGGCTTGGCGCGCCGGGCGAGGCGAGGAACTCGCCGCCGCCGCCGGCGATGATGAGGTCGATGCCTGGGTCGAGGCTGGCGACGAGGTTCTGGTCGGCGGAGAGGCCCTGCAGGTGGGAGGCGAGGATGATGTGGTCGGCACCCGCGAGGTTGGCGATCTCGGTGTTGATCGCGGCGGCGAGGGGGTTCACGACGACGTTGCCGGGGCTGGAGATAAAGGGCAGGGACGTGGTGGTCGCGCCGATGACGCCGACGGTCTTGTTGCCGTCGGAGGTGGAGACGGTGTAGGTCTGGCTCTTGAAGAGGTTGGTGCCGACGAGTGCGTTGAGGTTGGCTTCGCCGGTGAAGTCGAGGTTGGCGCTGAGGAAGTCGACGCTGCCGAAGGTCTGCGCCTCGCCGATGAAGCCGGCGAGGGTGTCGGGCCCGGCGTCGAACTCGTGGTTGCCGATGATCGCGGCGTCGTAGCCGATCTGGCTGATGGCGCGGGCGTCGTAGTAGGTTCGGGCAAGCGGGTTGCCGGGGTTGGTGTCGATCGAGGCCTGGAACTCGGGGCCGGCGAGGAAGCTGTCGCCGGCGTAGATCGAGAGCACGCCGTGGCCCTGGCCGCTGTAGTAGGACCGGGTGTCCTGCAGCATCGTCGCGAAGGACGAGATGTTATCGATCGCGGATTCGCCGTCGTTGTTGTGCAGGACGGTGATCGAGTAGTCGGCGTAGGCCGGGCTCGCCGCCATCGCGCCGATCAGGGCCAGAGTCGAGAAAGCAGACTTGTTTACGAAACGCATGTTCAGCTCCATCTTTCAAAAGAAACGCTTCTGCCGCGAGCCGGGTCAACCGACCCGTCCAACCCGCGACGCCGGCGTATCAGAGCGTGCGCGCATGCGAAACGCGTTACCGAAGTATGTTTACTCCGTTAGAGTTATCAGCATTCCCACTAATCATTAGTTTGATCGCGGGATCTTCGGTTAAAAACCGCCCAGCAAGCTCAG
This sequence comes from Phycisphaeraceae bacterium, assembly GCA_049605275.1. GTDB lineage: Bacteria > Planctomycetota > Phycisphaerae > Phycisphaerales > Phycisphaeraceae > JAHQVV01. The sequence goes on along the minus strand of JBMYUK010000122.1, from coordinate 4,598 downwards.
AAATCGATGAGGAATCGATGGCGGAGGTGAGCGATATTTAATACGACTTCGCCCAGACGACGCGGGTCGCGCTCGGCTCGCCGGTGAAGATGCACCTGCCCTCGCCGGCGGCCTCACCGAAGCCGCAGCGCTCGAGTTCGCCATCGAGGGGGATGCAGCGGATCGTGACGCCGAGGTCTTTTTGGACTTGGTCTGCGATGACCTCGTCGCCGTTCCAGTGGGCGAGCGCGAAGCCGCCGTGGATGGGGACTACTCCGTCTGCGTTGTCGCTCGCGGCGTTGCTACTTCCGGGGGGGGTGAAGAACTTGTAGAACTTGTCCTTGGCGTTGACGACGCGGGTGTGCTCGGCGCGGTGGGCCTTGGCTTTTTCGAGGAGGCCGTCCTGGATGGCTTGCAGGGTGTCGGCGATGCTGTTGATGAAACGCTCGCGATCAATAGACTTTTTCTCTTTCGGGCTCTGGTCGCGGCGAGCCATGAAGACGCTGTCCTCGGCCATATCGCGCTGGCCGACTTCCAGACGGATCGGCACGCCCTTCTTGACCCATTGCCAAGTCTTGTCGCCGCCGCGCATGTCGCGGGTATCGAGTTCGACTTCGACGGGTCGGCCGGCGAAGGTCTGTTTACGCAGGTCCACTGCAAGCTGTTCACAATAGTCGATCACCTTCCGGGGGTCGTCGGCCTTGAACGTGATCGGCAAGATCACGACGTGCGCCGGCGCGAGCCGAGGCGGTACGACCAACCCGTCGTCGTCCGAATGCGTCATGATGAGCCCGCCGACCAGTCGCGTCGAAACGCCCCAACTCGTGGTCCAGCAGTGTTCGAGTTGGCCTTCGTCGGAGAGGTAGGTGATGTCCTGGGCCTTGGCAAAGTTTTGGCCGAGGAAGTGCGACGTGCCGGCCTGGAGCGCTTTGCGATCCTGCATCATCGATTCGATCGTGAAGGTCTCGACGGCACCGGGGAATCGCTCGCCTTCGGTTTTCTCGCCCTTGATCACAGGCATGGCCATGACGTTCTCGGCGAAGTCGGCGTAGACGTCGTGGATCAACGCGGTTTCCCGCTTGGCCTCTTCAGCGGTCGCGTGAGCGGTGTGCCCTTCCTGCCAGAGGAACTCGGCGGTGCGAAGGAACAAGCGGGTGCGCAGTTCCCAGCGGACCACGTTGGCCCACTGGTTGATGAGCAGCGGCAGGTCGCGGTAGCTCTCGACCCAACGCGCAAACGCCGCGCCGATGATCGTCTCGGACGTCGGGCGGACGACCAGCGGTTCTTCTAACTCGCCGGCGGGCTTGAGTCCGCCTTGACCGTCGTCCTCCAGGCGGTGGTGCGTGACGACCGCGCACTCCTTCGCGAAGCCCTCGACGTGCTCGGCTTCTTTTTCGAGAAAACTCTTGGGGATGAACAAGGGGAAGTAGGCGTTCTTATGGCCGGTCTTCTTGAACTCGGCGTCGAGCACGGCCTGCATGTTTTCCCAGACCGCGTAACCCCACGGCTTGATCACCATGCAGCCGCGAACGTCCGAGTTCTCCGCCAGGTCGGCGGCGCGGACCACCTGCTGATACCACTCGGGGTAGTTCTCTTCACGGGTCGGGACGATCGCGGTTTTCTGCTTTGCCATAGGGCGGAGAGTATCGCACAAAGCCCGCGGCGGGTCATGTCCGCGCGACCGTTACAGACCGAACCGCGGACACTTCGGAACTCCAAATCGTTCATAAACGGACGCGTCGGAATAGTCGATGAAACGGGTGTGGGAGGCGAACCGCGGAAGGGGTGCGGGGGTCGCTATCCGCTAGCCGAAACATTCCGCCGAACGCCAAGTCCACCGATGCTCGAAGCTGCGACACGAATCTACGTCACCGATCCGAACCGTGAGGACAACCTCATCCCGGCGGTCGTCTCCGAGACGCTCGGGGAGAAGGTGATCGTCCGCTTCCTCCAGCCCATCACGCTCACGCCCGGCGCAGAAACCGAGCTGCGCTACCACAACCAGCACAACTGCTTCACGCGCGTCCCCTGCCAGTTGCAACGCATGTTCTCCAGCGGGCAGTACCCGACCGGAGCGCTTGTGTTGACCGGCGACGAAGAAGTCGCCGAAAACCGCTCGTCGTTCCGCGTGACGGTCGCCGACGACATCGTGCAGGCGACGATCAGCGGCGACACCCAAGCCGACGTCGTCAACATCAGCGCAGGCGGGATCGGCGCGGTCGTCGACATCGACGACTACAAGCTCGGCGACTGGATCAAGATCGCGTTGCAGTACGACTGCGGCGAGCACACCGGACGCATGCAAGTCCGAAGCGTTTGGGCGCAAGACGACGGGCGATTTCGCTACGGCCTGATGGCCGACCCCGACGAAGCCGACCTTGTCAGCCAGCTCAGCCGGATCACCCAACAGCTGCAGCAAGTCAAGGCCCGCCGCGCCAGCCGCATCGGGACGAACAACAGGGCCGGCGCGGCTGTCGCCGAGGATACCGCGACCCCGGCCGAAACAAAACCATCGAATCAAGATCAACAGACCGGCGAGCAAACGCCCGAAAGCGACGAACTCTGCCAGGACGGCACGCAGCGCCAGCACCAGCGCAACCGCTGGCCCGGCATGGCCAAGGTCTACATCCGAGAAGAGCACAACCTCCGCGTCCTCGACGTCGAGACCGGCGACCTCTCGCGCGGCGGCATCAGCTTCGTCTGCCCCCAATATATCTACAAAGACAGCGAGATCCTCTTCGAAAAACCGATCAGCGGCGGCTTCTTCCGTGTCGTCGCGACGGTCTGCAACATCATGGTCCGCGAAAAAGGCACGCACCGCATCGGCGCGAAGTTCGTCGGCGCACCGCTCAAGCCCGGCGAAATCCCCAAGGCGTATGACCCGGGTCAATACGCCGCGTAAACCAACCGCGACCGATCACTCGAAGAGCCCGATCAAGCCGCGCGGCTTGTTATCGTCGGTGTCGCGCTTGATCGCTGCGAATTGGTCGACGATTTCGTTGAACGCGTCGACGACCGCGGGGTCGAAGTGCGAGCCCGAGCCGTCGTTCATGATCGCGCACGCGCGCTCGTGCGTCATCGCGTCTTTGTACACCCGCTCGGAGGTGAGCGCGTCGTAGACATCGGCAACAGCGACGATCCGAGCCGACAGAGGGATCGCGTCGCCCTTGAATTTGAACGGGTATCCGCTGCCGTCCCACTTCTCGTGGTGATAGAGCGCGACCTGAACCGAGAGCGCGATGAGCGTGTCCTCGCCCATCTGCTGATAGATCTCGAGCAGCGTGTCGGCGGCGATCTGGGGGTGGCGTTCGATCTCGAGCCGCTCGGCCTCGTCGAGCGGACCGGGCTTAAGTAGCGCGCTGTCCGCGACGCCGACCTTGCCGATGTCGTGCAGCGCGGCGGCGAGCCGCAGCTCGCGCACCCACTCGTCGGTGACCTCGGGGTGACCGCCTTGTCGCTGGAGTTGCTCGGCCAGCGCGGTCGAGAACGCGCTGATGCGTTCGAGGTGCCCGCCGGTCTCCATGTCGCGCGAGGCGGCGAGCTTAGCCAGGCCGAAGATCAGCGCGTCGCGTGCTCGGGTGGTGGATGGGTCCTGGGTCATCGCGGTCATCGTAGACACAACCGCGACGCTTGCGGAATGATTCCCGAGGCCGCAGATTCGAAATCGGCCGACGCCGCGGCCCGGCGTCAGTATTCGGTCACGGGCAGGTCGCCGACCGAGCCTTCCGCGGGGTCGTCGAGCTGGGCTTGCGCGGCCTCGACCAGGGCGTCGGCTTTGTGCTTGTCGCCGGCGATCGCGGCGATGATCGCTTCGATGTCGTCGGCGACGGGGATCGGCCGATTGCTCAGTGAGCCATAAGGATCGCTGCGGGGTGCGCCTTGTTGGGCCGCCTTCATGTCGATGCCGGTGTGGTACTTCACGGTGGCGTCGGGGTCTTTCAGGACGTGGCCGGTGAGGATGCAGACGACGCGCTCGCCCGGGTCGATGAGGCCCTCTTCGCGGAGCATGCGTGCGCCGGCGACGCTGGCGGCACTCGCCGGCTCGCAGCCGAAGCCGAACCGCCCCACCATCGCCTTGTGCTCGAGGATCGTCGCGTCGTCGACCTCGCGCACCACGCCGTCCATCACCTCCAACGCCCGCAGCGCCTTGGGCAAATTCACCGGCCGGCCGATCTCGATCGCGCTGGCGATCGTGTTGGCGCGGTGGTCGGCGGCATCGAGCTGCGCGAAGTAGCCGCTGACCTTCTCGCGGTCGTATCGCCCGTCGTTCCAGCGAACGCCGTGGTGGTTGTACAACTCGTGCAGCGGGTTCGCGCCCTGCGCTTGGATCACGGCCAGTCGGGGCACCTTGTCAACGAGCCCGAGCGTCTCGAGTTCCATAAACGCCTTGCCGAAGGCCGAGCAGTTGCCGAGGTTGCCGCCGGGCACGACGATCCAGTCGGGGATCTCCCAGTTGAGCGCTTCGAGGACGCGGTACATGATCGTCTTTTGCCCTTCGAGTCGGAAGGGGTTGAACGAGTTCATGAGGTAGATGCCGAGCTCTTGCCGCTGTGTCACGATGGTGCGGAGGTTTCGGAGACAGGTGTCGAAATCGCCTTGGATCTGAAGGGTTTTCGCGC
>JBMYUK010000121.1:0-7277 GCA_049605275.1 Phycisphaeraceae bacterium | reverse complement strand
GACGGCGAGGTCGATCTGACCAGCGGCCGGATCATCGACATGGCGGTCCGCGTGCCCGGCTCGTCCCTGATCCGCGTGTTCAACGAGCTCGACGGCGTGATCTCGCCGAACGACTATCTCAACATCCCGATGCGCGGCGATATCCGTGAGCCGGACTTCGACGAGACGTTTGTCGCGCGCGAGGTCGCGCGCATGGTCGCGCAGGGCCTGATCGAGCAGCAGGGCGGCAAGCTCCGCGACCTGTTGCGCGACGTCCTCGGCGGCGGCAAGCGAGAACCCAAGCCGACAGACCCTGCCGACCCAGACAAAGACGACAGCGACGGCGACGGCGCAACCGAGCCGAAACCCGAAGGCGACGCGGCCGACCCGACCGACGCGCTGATCGACAGCGCGCTCGATTTAATACTCGGCGGCGGGCGCAAGCCGCAGAATCAGCCGAAGAAAGAAGCGGATGACACCGCGTCTAAGTGAACAGCGAAGCCCCGCCGTGACCGAACCCAGCGCCACACTGACCGCCGAGCCTTCGTCGACGCGGCCGCGCTGCGAAGCGCCGATCGTCTACGCCTTCGCCGGGTTGCTGGTGCTCGCGTGGCTGGTCACGGCCGCGGCGAATCGCCACACGCTGTATCAGGTCGACCACGTCGCGGGGGCGTGGGTCGCGCAGAGCCACTGGGCGCTGAACGGCGATTTCTATCCGCCGCTTGCGTCGGACGGCCGGTTCGGGGGGACGCGCTTCGGCCCGTTGGCGATCGGCTTGCAGGCCGGGGCTCACGCGCTGCTCGGCGATCCGATCGTCGGGCCCAAGGCGTTGCACGCGCTCTATCTCGTCGCGCTGTGTTCGGGGTTGTGGCTTGTGCTTGGGGCGATGCAACTGCCCCGGCACGTCCGACTGTTATTGGCGGTGCTGCCGCTGGCGACGACGATCGGCTGGCAGGCGGGGTTGTCGATCCGTCACGATGCATTGCCAGCGGCGTTGCAGGTGTGGGCGCTCGTCGCGCTGACGCGACCGAGCGGGTATGCGCCGCGGCTCGTTGTGGCGGCGGCGCTGCTCTCGGCGTTGGCGTTCTTGAGTAAAGCGAGCGCGGGCTGGGGCTTTGCGGCCGGCGCGTTGATCCTCTTGCAAGGCTCGCCGAGGCGGCTGCTGATCTTCGTGCCGTGCTGGGGCATCGCGGTCGGGCTCGGGCTCGGGCTGGTCGAGTGGCTGAGCGGCGGGGGGTTCAGCGAGAACATGCGGGCGTGTCTGTTTCCGCCGGGCGCGGGGGCCGAGCCGATGTCGGTCGGGAGAGCGGTCGAGATCGCCGAGAAGATCGCCAAGCGATTGATCGTCGAGCCGGTGTTGATCGTGCTCTTGATGATGTCGGTGCTCGGGGTTTGGCACGGTCGCAAGCGGCTGCCGCAGGTCGGGATCGCTTTCGTCGTCGTCGCGCTGATGTCGTTGTATCTGATGAGTAAGCTCGGCATCGACTCGAACCACCTGATCGATCTGGTCGCGGTGAGCGTCTTGGGTGCGGGGCTTTGGCTGTCATGTGAGCGATCGGTCGAACAAGCACGAAACGGCTTGCCGGCCTTTGGCGCGGCGGTGTTGGTCGTGGCGGGCGCGAGCATGGCGGTTGTGCCGGCCTCGCACTACGGACCGTGGGGCGATCGGGCTCGGGTGGTCGCCGGCGCGGCGGCCGGTCTCGTTGGCGCCGCGCCGCTGTACTCGGCCGAGCAGGAGGTGCGTCGACAACTCTCGCCGGACGAGTCGATGGTGAGCCATTATCCGATGGTGCCGGTCTTGTTGGGCCGGGACCCGATCGTCGCGGATTCTTGGATGCTGCGGTATACCTTCGCCGAGCACGCGGATGTCGAGGCGGCGTTTATTGCGCGGATCGAGGCGCAATCGTTCGATGCGTTCGTCTTTGGTCGCAACGTCGGGCCGGGGTTGGACTTCGACGACTGGCACTTCGGGGCGTCGGTGCTCGATGCGGTTCGCGAGCATTATGAGTTGTCGGATGTCGGGGCGTTCGCGGTGTTTCGCCCGAAGGCACGTGACGAGGCGCCTGCGTCGGGGGCTAGCGAATGAGGCGGTCGCGTTACACTATTATGGCTTTTTTGGCTAAATTCGCGATTGATTGGCGATCGGCCGCGGCGTCGAGCCGATCATCCGGGGGTACACGCCGCCGCAGCAGGGGATGGCCCGTTTGATTCTCGACACCGGCAAATTGCCTCGTCTCGATGCGTCGGACGACCGGCTCGTGGCGACCGAGTCGGGTCGGCTGACCATCCTCGCGCCGATCACGATCGTCGTGCCCACCTTCCGGGAGCGCGAGAACCTGCCCGAATTGATCGAGCGCATCGATGCGGTGCGACGCGAGCACGGGCTGACGCTCGAGCTCATCGTCATGGACGACCGCAGCAACGACGGCAGCCGCGAGTGGGTCGCGGGCTGCGGCTGCGACTGGGTGCGACTGATCGAGCGCGACGGGCCGAGGGGCCTGAGCCCGGCGGTGCTCGAAGGGATCGAAGTCGCGACGCACCCGGTCGTCGTCGTGATGGACGCGGACCTGAGCCACCCGCCCGAGCGGATCCCGGCGATGATCCTCGCGCTGCACGCCGGCCAGGAACTGGTCATCGGTTCGCGCTACGTTTCCGGCGGATCGACCGACAGCGGCTGGGGCTTTCTGCGCTGGCTCAACAGCTTTATCGCGACAAAGCTGGCGTATCCGTTGACGAGCGTGCGCGATCCGATGGCGGGCTTTTTCGCGCTGCGCAGGCGCGAGCTTCGACGCGCCGATTACCTCAATCCGATCGGCTACAAGATCGGGCTCGAACTCATCGTCAAGTGTCGGCTGACCAACGTCGGCGAGGTCCCGATCCGCTTCACCGATCGCGTGCACGGCGAGAGCAAGCTCACCTTCAAAGAACAGCTGCGCTACCTGCAACACCTGCGCCGTCTGTACCTGTACAAGTTCGGGACGTGGAGCCATCTCGCGCAGTTCTTGGTCGTCGGCGCATCGGGTGTCGTCGTGAATCTGTTGGTGTTGTACGGGTTGTTGGCGATCGCGTTGCCGGTGTCGATCGCGGTGGCCGGGGGGATCGGCGTGAGCCTGGTCACGAACTTTGCGCTCAATCGGCGGTTCTCGTTCAGCTACGCGCGCGAGCGATCGGTGGTGAAGCAGTTCGTCGGCTTCGCGGGGGCGTGCTCGGTCGGCGCGGCGGTGAACTACGGCGTGACGCTGGCGAGTCTTTCGCTTTGGTCGACCCTCCCGATCGGCGTGGCGGCGATGGTCGGGATCGCGGCGGGGATGGGGTTTAATTTTCTGATCAGCCGATACCTGGTCTTCCGTTCGGGGACGGGTCGGGTGCCGATGTCGCCTTGAGCGAGCGCGGGCCCGGCGCGTTTGACGATTCGGGCGCGGTGCGTCGGGGGGTATGGCTTAGACTGAGGCGATGAAGCGAATCGAAGTCAAGCGTTTCGGCGGGCCCGAGGTGTTGGAGGTGATCGACGAGCCGACGCCGTTGCCCGGTCCGATGCAGGTGCGCGTGCGGGTGACGAGCATCGGGATGAATCACGCGGACCTGATGGGTCGTGCGGGGGCGTACAAGGCCGCGACGGGCGAGCCGCCGTTTGTCCCGGGGATCGAGGCGGGCGGCGTGATCGAGTCGGTCGGTGACGAGGTGGACGACTCGCGCATCGGCGAGCGCGTGATCCTCGCGCCGAATTTGCCTCGGCCGGTGCTGGGCGCGCACGGCGGGACGTACCGCTCGCAGATCGTGATCGACGAATCGATGGCGCTGATCGCGCCCGACGCGCTGCCGGATGTGCAGCTCGGCGCGGTCTGGCTTTCGTATCTCACGGCCTGGGGTTGCCTGGCTTGGAAAGACCAACTCGAACCCGGCGCGATCGTCGGCATCCCGGCGGCGTCGAGCGGCCTCGGCCTCGCCGCGGCGCAGGTCGTTAAAGCCCTCGGCGGCACGGCGATCGGCCTGACCAGCTCGCCCGACAAGGCGGACGCGATCCGTTCGCTCGACACGGCGCGATTCGATCAACTCGTGATCACCCACGAGCGCGACACCGATGGCGGGCGGGTCATGCGCCCCTGGCACCGCGAGATCAAGCAGCTCACCGATGGCCAAGGCGTGGACGTCTATTTCGACCCCGTCGCGAACGGGCCTTACCTCTCGGCCGAGGTGCGGTCGCTCGCGCAGGGCGGGCGGATTTACATTTATGGTCTGCTCGGCGATTCCGGGCCGGTGGATTTGTCGCCGCTGATCATCCGCCGGGGCGCGGTGATCGGGTGGGTGATCGACGAGATCGTGAAGGCCGGCGAGGACCACTGGCGGGCCGCGTGCGACGCGATCCTGCAACGGTTCATCGACGGGACGTTCGAGCAGCACGTCGCCGAGACATTTGCGTTGACGGATGCGCGGCAAGCCCACGAAGCGATGGAACGCGGTCGGCACATCGGCAAGCTGGTGCTCGTGCCTTAGGTTCGCCTACAAACGCAACACGCGTTTCTTTCAACGCCCTAGAATCACCGGCGATGCAATACCGCCGATTCGGACGAACCGAGCTCCAGATGCCCGTGATCTCCACGGGCGGCATGCGCTATCAGGACGGCTGGAAGGATAAGCCGCTGTCCGAGGTCGACCCGGCCGTGCATCAGAACCTCGTCGACACGATCGCCCGCTCGATCGACGTCGGTATCAACCACATCGAGACCGCCCGCGGCTACGGCGTCAGCGAGCGACAACTCGGCACCGTCCTGCCCGGTTACCCGCGCGACCAACTCATCGTCCAAACCAAGATCGGCCCCGAGGACGACCCGGCCGTCTTCACCCGGAACTTCATGGAGTCGCTGGATCGGCTCCAACTCGATTACGTCGACCTGCTCGCGATCCACGGCATCAACAACGACCAGACGCTAGAGCAGTCCATCCGCAAGGGCGGCTGCCTCGACGCTGCGCGTGCGTTGCAGAAGCAAGGGCTGTGTCGGCACGTCGGTTTCTCGACGCACGGCCCGCTGCGGATCATCATGGCGGCCCTCGACGCCGACCCGCGCGACGCGCTATCCGCCTTCGACTACTTCAACGTGCACTGGTACTACATCTTCCGCCGCAACTGGCCGGCCATCCGGCGGGCGACCGAACTGGACATGGGCGTGTTCATCATCAGCCCGTCGGACAAGGGCGGCAAGCTGTACGAGCCGCCGCGGGACTGGGTCGATGCCTGCCAGCCGATCCACCCGATCGTGTTTAACGACCTGTGGTGTCTGAGCCGGCCCGAGGTGCATACGCTCAGCCTCGGCGCGGCCCGGCCGAGCGACTACGACCTTCACGTCGAGGCCGTCGAGTTGATGGATCGCACGGAGGAACTCGTCCCGCCGATCGACGCGACGCTGACCGAGATGATGCGGGCGCGCACCGGGCTTTCGCATCCCGAGGGCATGAACGCCGGCCTGCCCGAGCCCGAAGACACGCCCGGCGGGCTCAACCTCGAGGTCATGCTCTGGCTTCGGCACCTCGCGGTCGGCTGGGGCATGGAGACCTACGGCAAGATGCGGTTCAATCTATTGGGCAACGGCGGACACTGGTTCCCCGGCGTGGCCGTCGACTCGAAAGATCAAATCGATCAGCGCGCGATCGCGAAAGCGGTCGACGGCTCGCCCTACGCCGATGCGATCCCGGGGCTTGTCGAAGAATCGTTCGACCGACTCGGCGGCGAGAAGGTGAAGCGGCTGAGCGACAGCGGCTAATACGTATCCCACTAAAATTTCGCGTCTTGTTAGCCGCCGCGTAACACGCGGGGGTCGAATCGGCTGAGGTCCATTCGACGTAATCGTGATCGAAATCGGAAATGACTCGACCCCCGTGCGTTGCCCGGCGGCTACGCAACGCGTAGATACTTATTGACATGCGATCAACGCGGACCGCGTTTTGAAATTGCGCGATTGGATCGCGACTAGCGTGTCATGTTTTGCCTGCGACGCGTAGCATCGCGGCTGTTGCGTTGATGCAACTGAAGATCGCGATGGTGCCGGGCCGCTCACACCGACTGCTCGCGGATGTGGTACGTCAGCGCGTTGTTGAGGTCGATCAGCAATCCGATGTAGAGAAACAGCGTGTAGACCGCCGCGGCGAGCACGAAGATCAGCACGACGCAGCCGAGTAACGGGATGACCAGCGCGTACGCGCCCAGCGCGATCGCGATGTAGAGCCCGAGGACTTTCTCGGCCCGCTCGGTGATCTGATCGAACGCGAGGTACTGTGCGAGCTTGACGAAGAAGTAGAGGAACAGGGCCGTCGCGACGTTGCCGATCAGATCGACGATCCAGTACCCGTCTTCGGACATCGGCCCGAAGTCGATGAGCAGCACCCAGATCGTCGAGCCGATGCTGAGCGCCATCGAGACGATGAGGATCGGCCGGGCGCCGCTCTCTTTGGGCGCGGTCAGGCAGAGCAGCGACCCGAGCGTGCCGAGCCCGAGAAACGCGAAGGTGCTCAGGCCCAGGATTGTGTAGAGCAGGCCGCTGTCGTAGAACGCCGCGACGAACGTGCCGGGCACGATGCCGAACATGATGAGGATCGACGCGAGGTTCAGCCAGAGCCCGACGCGCACCCATTTCATGCCGCTGAGTTCGCGGCGCATCGCTTTCTTCTCCGCCTCGGGTAGCGCCTCGACGGTCGGGGCGGCGATCTTCTTCCCTTCCATCATGTTGAAGCCGCAGTTCATGCAGATCACGGCCCCGTCGCGGACCGGGCTGTTGCAAGTCGGGCACTTGCCGCTGTGCGCGGGCTTGGCGTGGTTGATCGGCGCGGCGGGGGTCTGGACCGCCGGGTCGTAGTCGAGGTCGTAGGTGCCGTCGTCGTTGTGCGGCTCGGGCTCGATGGGCAGGCCCGTGCCCGGTGCGTCGGGGACGAGGAACGGCTGGTCGCAGTGCTTGCACGGCACGCGTTGGCCGACGAGCGACGCCTGCCAGCGATACCGCTTGTCGCAGTTCGGGCAGGTCACGCGTTCGTGTTCGGGGCTGGGCATGTGACGGGCCGGAGGCGATCGAGTAATCGTCTCGATCGTAACACATCGGCGATCGGCGTTGGTATGCTGTGTGGTCTTTAACCCTCAAGGACGAGTCGAACGGCATGGCGGTTCCCCTCTACGGTCTCATCGAAAACAACCGGCTGATCGACGTACGCGCCAGACATGGAATGCATCCAGACTTTATTCAAGCCTTCGGATATCAAGGTAAATCGCCGTCGAACATCGTAATACGTGGCAACCACCTCTACGATGATCC
>JBMYUK010000120.1:7018-7286 GCA_049605275.1 Phycisphaeraceae bacterium | reverse complement strand
GCAAGCGACAGCCCGTCGCCGCGCGTCGCCGAGGTGCTCTTCACCCGTCGCGAGCCCGAGAACGCGCCGCACGTGCCCTCGGCCCCGGGGCGAGCGTCCGCGCCGATGCTGACCGCTCACGCCATGCCGCATCGGGCCGACCTCGTGCTGTGCACGGAGCTGACGCAAGCGGTGAATCGCTTCGAGCGACCCTCGGCGGGCGCGACAGCGGCGAGGCCGTATCGACTGATCGATACGTTGCTGATCCCCGATACGCAGATGCTTTCGA
>JBMYUK010000120.1:4637-7008 GCA_049605275.1 Phycisphaeraceae bacterium | reverse complement strand
CAACTGCTCGCCGAGGCGGGGCTGCCCGCGAACGCAAGCGATCCGCGCGCGACGGTGTTGCCGATCGCTCGGCTGGCGGAGTGGCTTTGGGGTCATCAGCGTTACGCGGCGTGGGTGTATCTCGGGCTGCTGGTTCAGCGCGGCCTCGTTCCGCTGACGACCACCGCGATCGACGCGGCCGGCCAGCGCGTCCTCGGGATGACCGACCCGCGCAGCGCCGAAGCGGTGCGCGTCGGCCGAAAGCTCGCGATCGATCCGGATTACGCCGGCCGAGCGCTCGAGCGCGAGGAACCCGAGATCGAGGCGTTGGTGCGCCTGCTCGCGGACGACCTCGCGGAGATGGCGGGCAGTCGTCGCGGCAGTTCGTTGGCCGGCAGTTTTCAAGCGACGATCGAGCCGCTGGTCGATGCCACCGCCGGCTTGGATGATGCGCTTCGTCGACAGGCGTTGGCGACCGCGCAGCGTTGCGTCTTCTGGGCGGGCCCGAAGCGCGGCGTCGCCTACTGCCAGCGCTACGTCGAGACGCTTCTCCGGGTCATCGATGCCGACCGCAACCACGCGAGCCGCCGGCTCACCCGCGCGACGATCGAAGGCCTTGCCAAGGCGATGCTCATCCCCGACGAGGTGTATCTCGCCCAGTTGCTCACCGCTCCGGCGCGCTATCGCCGCGATCGCCGACGGCTTAACATCTCGTTGGAGCGCGGCGACCGCATCGGCTACGTCCACATCCTCCGGCCCGAGTTCGACCTCTTCAAACGACGCATCGCGTTCACGGTCACGCTCGGCGAGCGGGCGCTGAAAACCGTCGCGAAGCTGCACGTCTTCCGGCGCATCCGCCCCGGGTGGTACCGCACGCAACGCGCCTTCCGCGATCTCTATTTACAGACGCTCATGGACCTGCCCGAGGCCGACACCGAGCAGGCCTACCGCCAGTCGATCGAGATCGCATCGGTCACCGATCGGATCCTCGGCCGAGGCGACGTCCGACGCGACTCGGTTCGGGCCGCCCGCCGCGCCCTCGAGAAATGCATCGCCGGCAGCGACGAGCGTTGAGTGGGCGATCGTCATCGTCGAGCCGTCCTGCGGTACCCTGTTGTGATGAATCGCTCTACGACGAAGGCCAAGGTTGTTCGATATCGCGCCGGTCGGGCGTGGCTGGTTGCGTTGATTCCGCTGGTTTTGATCGCGGGGTCGGCGGGGGTTTTTCTTCTGTTCGCGGAGGCCAACCGCGAGCCGGGCGAGTCCGCGGTTGATTCTGATGCGCTTCAGCCCGGCAAGGATTACTACCTTTTGATCCGAACGATCGAGCTCTACCCGACGCGTCCGGGCGGCGCGGCGTGGGACCGGCTGGACGGCAGCGGCCCGGACATTCAGTTCAGCCTGACCTGGCAGGGCAACACGATCTTCACCAGCCAGCAGCGCGACGACACGCTGATCGGTTCGTGGGATGCGCTCGCGTTGGACGTGAAGTCCGCGGTATTGCAGGGCAAGGTCGATCTGGCGGGGTCGATCGATGCGGCGATCGTGCGCGTCGAGGCCGACAAGCCGGTGACGCTGTTGGTGTGGGACAGCGACCTGGCGGGCAGCGACGAGGCCGGCGAGATCGAGCTCGATCTGAGCGAGATGAAGTTGGGCGACACGGCGGTCGAGGGCCCGGCGATGGGGACGAACGCGATCAAGCGCGTCGTGGTCCGCGTGATCGACAAGGCGCTGCCCGTTCCTGAATTGGTCGAAGAGGCGGCTCGGCCATGACTCGGCAAGCGCTTTGGGTTCGTCTGCTGTTGGTGCCCGCGTCGGTGTTGTTGGGGCTCGGTTTGGTGTCGCCTTGCATGACGATCCAGCCGAGCATGGGCAGCGGGGTGGACACGTGGCTTCGGCTGCTCAAGCCCGACGAGCTCGAGCCGTCGACCTACTCGATCCTCGGCGGCATCCTCGAGTTGATGCGCAGCGACAGCCTGTGGCTGGGCATGTTGCTGTTTGCGTTTTCGGTCGTGTTCCCGTCGATCAAGCTGGCGACGCTGTGGTGGGGCGTCTCGGCGCTGGGGCGCGGCGAGCCGGGCGGTGCGGCGCTGTGGCTGACGCATCACGCGGGCAAGTTTTCGATGCTCGACGTGATGGTGATCGCGGTGTTTATCCTGGCGGTCAAGGGGCTTCCCGGTGACACGGCCGTGCGCATCGATTGGGGCCTGTTTGCGTTCGCGGGGTCGGTCGTGTTGAGCATCGTCGCGTCGATTTTGGTGGGGCGGATGGAAGCGGCTCTGGCCGAGCCCGCTCGGGAGGATGCGAGCGGTGCGTCGCCCACCTCGGCGCGGTAATCTACTGTCCTACAAGCGATCGGTTCGGGGCGCTGCATCGGCATCACCACGCCGCG
>JBMYUK010000120.1:0-4627 GCA_049605275.1 Phycisphaeraceae bacterium | reverse complement strand
CCAGCGAGAAAGCCTGCATGGCCACACCGCACAACACCGCGACGAAAGCCGATGCCCCGGCTCGCAACGGGCAGGTCACCTCGCACTCGCCCGACGCGCTCGTCCAGACTCTCTACCGCCCCATGCGCACCGCGCAGGTCGTCGACCGCATCGAGCAGGAGCTGTGCGCCTCCGGCGAGGCGTTCTTCCAGATCGCCGGGCTCGGCCACGAAGCCGCCGCGGCGCTCAACCTCTTCCTGACTCCCGACGACTGGCTGCACCCGCACTACCGCAGCAAGGCGCTGATGATCGGGCGCGGGATCAAGCCCAAGGAGTGGTTCGACTCGGTTCTCACGAATGCGGACAGCTACTCCGCGGGCCGACAGATGTGCTGCTTCATGGCCAGCCGCGCGTTGAATCTGCCGAGCACGGTGATCCCCGTGGGCAACAACGCGCTGCAGGCGGTCGGCATCGCGATGCAGATCAAAGACGACCCCGCCAAGCCGATCGTGATCTGCGGCCTCGGCGACGGCACGACGCAGCAGGGCGAGGTCATGGAGGCCATGGCCGAGGCCGCGCGGTCCAATCTTCCCGTGCTCTTTTGGATCGAAGACAACGAGGTCGCGATCTCGACTGACACGAGGGGCCAGACGTTTTACAACTTCCCGGGCGCGAGCGATCGGCCGTTCTGGGGATTGGACATCCACCGCTTCGACGGCCGAAACATCCTGCCCGAACTCGACGCGATCGGCACCCTGGTCGGCGAGGTCCGCCAGTCGCGCGGCCCGCGCATCGGCGTGATGCGCGTCGATCGGTTGTGCAGCCACTCCAACGCGGACGACCAGCGCATCTATCGCACCGCGGAGATGATCACCGAGCTAGACGAGACGAGTAACGCCGTGTCGAACCTGCGCCGGTCGCTGATCGGAGCGGGGGTCGATGCGTTGCAACTTGACGCGGTCGATCGCGAGGTCGAGGCCGAGTGTCGGGAAGCGGTGGAGAAATCGCGCCGCGTCGGCGACCCCGAGCCCTGCTCAACCGCGAGCCGCCCGCTGCCGCCGGAAGTGACCCCGGGTGCCGACGAATACCTTGGCGACGACGCCGTCACCGGCGACGGCGCTATCACGATGATCGACGCGATGCGGAGAGTGCTACGCGATAAGCTCGCGCACGACGACCGCGTCACGCTCTTGGGCCAGGACATCGAAGACCCCAAGGGCGACGTCTTCGGCGTGACCAAGGGCCTATCGACCGACTACCCCGGCCGCGTGGTCAACGCACCGCTCTCCGAGTCGACCATCATCGGCACGAGCATCGGCCGAGCGCTCGCCGGCGGCCGACCCGTCGGCTTCATCCAATTCGCCGACTTCCTGCCCACCGGCATCGGCCAGCTTATGAGCGAAATCGGCTCGATCTACTGGCGATCCAACGGCCGGTTCGAATGCCCGGTCATCCTCATGATCACCTGCGGCGCCTACCGACCCGGCCTCGGCCCATTCCACTCCCAAACACTCGAGTCCACGCTCGCCCACATCCCCGGCGTCGACGTCATGATGCCCAGCAGCGCCTCCGACGCCGCCGCGATGCTCAACGCCGCCTTCAAGTCGGGCCGACCGACGGTCTTCCTTTACCCGAAGGTCTGCCTCAACGACCGCGCGCCTTGGAAGGTCACTTCCCCCGACGTCGACAAGCACCTCACGCCCGTCGGTACCGCACGCACGCTCCATGCCGGCGACGACCTCACGCTCGTCACCTGGGGCAGCACCGTCACCGCGGGCATGGGCGTGGCCGAGATGCTCGGCACGAAAGACATCGGCGTCGAACTCATCGACCTGCGCTGCATCAACCCGTGGGACAAGCCCGCGATCGTGTCGTCCGTCAAGAAGACCGGCAAGCTGCTCGTCGTTCACGAAGACAATCTCACCGCCGGCTTCGGCGCCGAGGTCATCGCCGGCGTCGTCGAAGCACTCGGCCGGGGCGTCGTCGCCAAACGCGTGACGCGCGACGACACGTGGGTGCCCTGCAACTACACCAACCAACTCGACGTCCTGCCCAGCTACCGCAAGACGCTCACCGTCGCCTGCGAGATGCTCGGGCACGACATCGATTGGCCCGCAGCCGCGCTCGCGACAGACGACGGCGACAGCGTCGAGATCGTCGAGGCGCAAGGCTCCTCCCCCGCCGACCAAGAGGTGATGGTCAGCGTCTGGAACGTGAGCGTCGGCGACGAAGTCAAGACCGGCCAGATCATCGCGGACATGGAAGCGGACAAAGCGACCTTCGAGTTCGGCTCGCCTTGCGACGGCACCGTCGCCGAGATCCTCATCGAGCCCGATGAAAAAGTCCCCGTCGGCACGCCCGTCATCAAGATCAAGACCCGGGCCAACGACGGCGAAGCCAAAGTCGTCAAGCGGCAGACCCGCGAAGACCTCGGCCAGCCCGTCATCACGCGCCGCTCGTCCGCGCCGACGCTTGCCGCCCAAACGCCCGGCGTCGCTCAACCGGTGCGCGTCTATCTCTCGCCGATCCACATCGCCGAGGGCCGGGATCGTCTGAGTAACAGCGTGTTGGAGCAGCGCTTCCCCGAGTACACCGCCGAGGACATCGTCCAGCGAACGGGCATCGAGTCGCGTCCGATCCTGGCGCGCGATCAGTCCGCGCTGTCGATCGGCGTCGACGCCGCCAAGGCCGCGCTCGCCGCCGAGGGACTGACCCTCGACGATCTCACCGGCATCGTCTGTCACACGACTACGCCGCCGCTGAACACCCCGTCCATGGCCTGCATGATCCTGCGCGAGCTCGACCCCGAGGCCCGGCACGAACTGATGGTCTACGACGTCAACGCCGCCTGCTCCGGCTGGCTCTACGCGCTCGACACCGCGTACCACTCGATCCTCGCCCAGCCGCACAAGGCCGTGCTCGTCGTCACGACCGAGGCGCTCTCGCGCGTGGTCGATCCCAAGGACTTCGGCACCGCGATCCTCTTCGGCGACGCCGCGACCGCAACGATCATGCGCGGCTGCACCAACGGCGACAACATGGCCGACGGCTCGGGCTCGTCCATGGTCCTCAAGCGCCCCGTCCTCTCGGGCAAGGCCGACAAGGGCGACATCCTCACCGTCGCCTTCCAGGGCCAGGGCCACATCCACATGGACGGCAAGAGCGTCTACATCGAGGCCGTCCGCGCCATGACCAAGATGCTCAAGCGCGCCTTCGACGAGTCCGGCATCCCCATGGACGAGATCGACTGGCTCGTCCCGCACCAGGCCAACCGACGCATCTTCGAGTCCGTGCAGAAGCGCTTAAAGGTGCCCGACGACAAAGTCATCGACCTCATCGCCGAGCACGGCAACACGTCGTCGTCCTCCATCCCGCTGTCTATCGCCAAGTCCGCCGCCAAGTTCAAACCCGGCGACACCATCGGCCTGTGCGCCTTCGGCGGCGGCTTCACCTTCGGCGCCGCGGTCATGGAAGTCGAGTGATGTGTGATGTGTCTATCACATTGAAAATAGCCGGAGACCTACGGGCTCCGGACGCGAATGCTGCAGCCCTGTCGTTACGACCCGTCTATTCTCTTGTTCGGCGTCCGTAGGCCGCCGGCTATTGTTTCGATTGTGACAAGATGCATCTCTCTTTCATCGGCATGTCCGGCGTCGGTAAGTCCTACTGGGCCAGGCAACTCGCCCAGGCGGGGTGGCCGCATCTGGACTGCGACGCCATGATCGCCCAGCGCCTCGGCGAGATCGTCACGACCGGCGAGAATGAGGACCCGGTCCACGCGGTGGGGCGGTGGATGGGGATGCCGTGGGATGACGGCTACGAAACTCGCGAAGCGAAGTACCTCGAACTGGAGCAGGCGGTCACGGCCTCGGCTCTGGATCAACTTGCCACACCAACCGATCGGCCCGCCGTCATCGACACGACCGGCAGCGTGGTCTACACAGGCCAAGCAATGCTCGACCGGCTCAAACGATCGACGCGCGTGGTGTACTTCGCGGTGCCCGATGCGGTGCGTCAGCAGATGGTGGAGCTGTATCTAAGCGAGCCCAAGCCGGTGCTCTGGCAGGGCGGGTACGAGCCCGGGCCCGACGAGTTGGAAGCGCACGCGCTAGAGCGCTGTTACGCCGAACTGTTGCAGAACCGCGCCGAGCGCTACCGCGCGCTCGCGGATGTATCGATCGATTACCACGCGGTTCGCGAGCCGGGGTTCGGGATCGACGCACTACTCGATTTACTCCGTTAGCCGTCGCCTGCAAGGCGACGCGTCCTCGACTCATCGATAGCCACCCGCGTCGCCTTGCAAGCGACGGCTAACGGCGGAGCGTCTCCAGTTACACTAAATCGATGCCCGCGACTTCTCACGAGCCCGCCCAACGCTTCAAGTACACCCGCGCGCACCGCCTCTCCGGTGACAAGTAGTTTCAGGCGGTCTTCGCGAACAAGCTGCGCAAGAGTAGCGGCCCGCTCGCGGTGCTGGCCCGGGGTAACGACCTGCCGCACCACCGCTTCGGGATGACCGTCTCGCGCCGCGTCGGCAACGCGGTCAAGCGGCACCGGATCAAACGCCTGCTGCGGGAGGCGTTTCGTCTGAATCAGCGCGACTGGCCGGGTCGGTACGATGTCGTCGTCGTCGTGTACCCGCACGACG
>JBMYUK010000119.1:0-7287 GCA_049605275.1 Phycisphaeraceae bacterium | reverse complement strand
CAGCGGCTGGTGGCCTACCACGAGGCGGGGCACGCGGCGATGGCGCTGCTCACGCCGGACTACGACCAGGTGACCAAGGTGACCATCGTGCCGCGCACCAACGGCGCGGGCGGCTTCGCTATGGGCACAGCACTCGGCGTCAACACCCGGCGGTACCACGGCCTACTTGTCGCCGCAACCCATCCGCCCGTCGGACGCGTCGTCGTCCTCAACCAACTCTTCGAACAACTCGAACTCGAGCGCGACGGCAAGACGCAAACCCTTGAGTTCGGCGGCTGCCTCTTTCTCGACGACGGCAAGCCGACCTTCGCCCCCGATCCGACGCCAACACTCCAACGCTTCGACGCCGGGCTCGATGCGGTGTGGTCCTACCAATGGGGCGATCTGATCCTCACCCGTCGCCTGGTGCTCCACGACGGGGAATCCGCCTGCACCGTGCACTACGACGTAACCGGGCTCGGCTCGGTCTGCTCGTCCGCCACGCTCCGCATCCGCCCGATGGTTACGCTCCGCGACTTCCATCAACTCGAACACGAAGACCCCGGACGCCTCCAGGTCGAACCGATCGATCAAATGCTGCGCGTCGCGCGCGGCGAATTGACCGCCTGCTACCACGCGCCCGGCGCCTCCGCCCAAGCCGAAAACAGCTGGTGGCACGGCATTCACCACCGCATCGAAGCGCACCGCGGCATGGACTGCTTCGAAGACCTCTTCGTGCCCGGCCAACTCGCCATCGATCTCGGCTCGCGCGACGACGCCAGCGCGCACTTCACCGCGGCGCTCGGCGACCAACCGGTGAACCCGATCGACGGGCCGAGCAAACGAGCTCAACGACTCAACCCGATCCGCCGCACGCTCGCCCAAGCCATCGATGTCTCTTCGCTGGGCGAACATGCGAACGCGTTGCCCGGCGTCTTGGCCCAGGCCAGCGACGACTTCGTCGTACAGCGGTCGATCGGCGATGCGACGCTCGCGACGATCATCGCCGGCTACCCGTGGTTCGCCGACTGGGGCCGCGATACGTTCATCGCCCTGCCCGGGCTGTTGCTCGCGACCGGCCGACACGACGAAGCAAAAATGACGCTGTCGGTCTTCGCCCGATCGCTGGGTAACGGACTCGTACCCAACCGCTTCGACGATTACGACGCGAACATCCGGCACTACAACACCGTTGACGGCTCGCTCTGGTTCCTCCACAGCGCGATGCAGTACGTCGAGGCTACGGGCGATCGCGCCTGGTGGGATGAGACCCTCGCCGGGGTCTGCGTCGAGATCGTCGAGGCCTATCGCCGAGGCACGTACGCGATGGCGCACGACGGGCTGACGAAGGTGCCGATCGCGATGGACGACGACGGACTCATCGCCGCGGGCGACGAGCACAGCCAGCTCACCTGGATGGACGCCGCTTGCTGGGGGCCCGATGGTCGGTTCCACGTGTTCACGCCTCGGCCGGGCAAGTGCGTCGAGATCAACGGGCTTTGGTACAGCGTGCTGGTGCGTCTGAGTCAGACCCTACCCGATGCATTCGCCGAGGAGCGTCGGTTGTACGCCGAACTGCTGCCGACGATCAAAGCGAGTTTTTCGAGCGCGTTCTGGTCCGAGACGCAGGGCTATTTCATCGATCACCTCGCGCCGACGGCCGAGGGCTGGATCGCCGATCGTTCGCTGCGCCCGAATCAACTCATCGCCTGCGCACTCGAGCACGGGCCGGTCGACGAACAGCAACGCCGCCGCGCCGTCGCCGCCTGCCGCGATCGCTTGCTGACGCCGGTGGGCATGCGGACGCTGCCGATCGACGATCCGCAATTCCACGAGCGATACGCCGGCGGGCCGTTTGAGCGCGACGGCGCGTACCACCGCGGCGTCGTCTGGCCCTGGCTGATCGGGCCGTACTGCGAATCCGCGTTGCGAGCCGGCGGGTTCGACGACGACGCGAAACAATCGGTCCGCGAGACGCTCGCCCCGCTGATCGATCGACTCGTCACCGCCGAGCATCCCGGCGCGCTCGGGACGCTGCACGAGATCCACGAGCCGGTCAGCCCCTTCGCCCCGCGCGGCTGCCCGGCGCAGGCGTGGTCGGTCGCGGAAGTGCTGCGCGTGCTGACGCTGCTGAAGTAAAAAAAACCCCGCGTGAGGCGGGGCGTAGGGCTGACGATGTAGGCCGCGGATTATGCGACGGGCAGCGGTTGACGATTCTGCGGCCTTGGTTGAGGCGTATGGAATTCGATGCGGTTGTTCCTCAGTAGGTCATCGATCTTCCGCTGAACGTTGGCGGGCACGCCTTCGACTTGGCCGTCTTTGGGCAGTGGGCCGTCGAAGACGACTTCTCCATCTCTGGTGGTCACCGTGAGGTACCGGTCTTGCCCGTCGGATTGCAGTCGCATCTGGTGCTCGCCGTCGTTGACAGAAATGGACGATCGCATGCCTTGCTCGCCGATACGGTCGCGCATCTGATTCATCATGCGCTGCATCTCGTCGCGCTGTTCGTGCATTCGGCGTTGCATCCGGTCGAACATGTCACGCATGTCCATGTTCGGCCCGAACGGATCCACGCCCGGCCCGCGGAGACGGTCGAAGATCGCGTCCAGATCGCCGAGATTCGGCATCGGCTGCATGAGGACCTCGGGCACGCGTTCGAACATCTGCTGAGGCGCGATGGCTCGGCCGGCGAGGGTGGCTTGGCGTTCCATCGGCTTGCCGTCTCGGAGTACGTGCAGCGTCACCGCGTCGCCCGGGTCGAAGGTGCGGACAAGCACGGCCAACTGCTGACCGTTGACGATCAACTGATCGTTGAGACGAACGAGGACATCCCCGGGCAGCAGCCCCGCCTCCTCAGCGGGTGTGCCGGGCGCGACGTGACGGATCGACAACGCGGTGCCGGGCTTGAGGCCGAGCGCTTCACGCGCATCGGCCCGCAGAGGCACCGTATCGACACCGAGGAAGGCTGATTCATCCATGGCCTCGGGCTGTGCCTGCTCGATCGGTTTGTCTGCAGGCGGGTCGGCCGCGCCGGCGATCCTCGGGGCAAGGCCAAAGGCGAGTGCTGCTGAACAAAGGGTGGCGGTCGTCAATCTGGCTAGTTTCATCGGAAACTCCTTTCATCAAAAAAAGTGGTGTCAGGACCGTCCAATAAACGCTGGTTGTCGGCAGCCGTTCGCGCGTCCCGGCGACACGGATCGGACTCCCATCTGCCTATACGCAAGATAGCTGAGTTGGTTCGCAGTCCGCAAAAATTTCCGGCTAACTGGTTGCTCCGACCCGTAGGAGCGAGCTGTGGATCGCCATGCCCAGGCCCTCGCAGCAGAGCTTGAGGTTGACGTTGCTGCCGAGTTGGCGTTCGAACTCCGTGACCGCTTCGATGACGCCGAGCCAGGGCGTGAGGTGGGCTTCGCTATCGCTCGGGGTGTCGGGGTCGCATTGTTCGGCGAGCGCGGCGACGCGGCGTCTGGCGTAGTTACTGATCATCGACCCCATGAGCGCCGCGGCGCGTCGGTTAGCGGCCTCTTTGCTCGCGTTCTTGTGCGCGGCGACCCACGCCGCGGCGAAGCCATCGACGCAGCCGCCGATCGCCTCGCCCAGTCCGGGCTCGGGTCGGCCGGACTTCGCCAGCCGCTGCATCGGGCTGAGCACCGACGTGCCCCACTCGACGAGGTCGAACCGTACCGCCAGAGCCGCTCGCCCGAGGCTGCCCTGCGAAAAGCCGACGGTCCACTTCGCCGTCTGTTCGTCCAGATCCGGATGTCGTTCGCACAGCCAGCGCGAGACCGACGCGTCGTCGAGCGGGCCGAAGGCGACGCGCTGGCATCGGCTGCGAATCGTGGGTAAGAGGCGGTGCTCGCTGGCGGTGACGAGGATGAGATACGTCCCGTCGGTGGGCTCTTCGAGGGTTTTCAAGAGCGCGTTCTGGCCGGTGGGGTTGAGTAGCTCGGCCTCATCGACGATGAAGACCTTGCCGCGACCGAGCGTTGGTGCGAGGCTGGCGGGCGCGATGACGTGCTCGCGAATGACGCTGACGGGGATGCTGGTGAGCTTTCGGTTGCGGACCTGAGCGTCGTCGTCGAAGAGCGCGAGTTCTTTGGTCACGACATGCAAGTCGGGGTGAGCCGAGGCGAGGACCGCGGACGGATCGCCCTGCGTTTCGGCCTCGTGGATCGCGCGAAAGAGCTTGCAGGACGCGCACGCCCCGCAGGCGGACGGCGTGCCGCGCAGGTCGGTGATGGGGTCGTGGCAGAGCAGCTGCTGGGCGAAGGCGATCGCGGTGGTAAACTTACCGACGCCGGCCGGACCGTGGAAGACCTGGGCGTGATGAACCCGCTGCGTAGCGAGTTGAGCGCGCAGCGCGTCGAGCGCTTTGGGTTGTCCGAGGACGCGATCCATCGCCGAATTGTAGTGCATGCCCGCTCGAAGTCGGAAAGGACCAAACGATGCAGGGAATCGACTTGAGGTGGATCCTCGCAGGACTCGCGGTCTTCCTGGTCGCTTGCGGCGGCGAGGCGGATCGACCCGCGACGAACCAAGCGCCGACGTCCGCTACGGCCGATCGATCCTGGCAAACGTCCGACGCAGACGGGTACGCCGACACGGACGCCACGCTCGGCATCGACGCCACCGGCGAGTCCGATACGCCGGCCTCTCCTTCTGACTCCGACGACACCTCGGTCGTAGACCCGCTCGCCGGCTTCCGCACCGACGTCCCCAACGCCCCGCATCCGATCGCTGGGCGCAGCGCCTTTCCCGAAGAGGGCGAAGACTTCGGCGGACCGATCGCCGCTGAGACGCTCAGCGACGACGACCCGTTCGCCGAACCCCCCGATCCGAGCAATATCCCCGACCTCGTCCCTTGGCAACAGGCCGACCGATACGTCGGCCAGACCATCACCGTCGTCGGCAGGATCGTGGACACCGGCCAATCCCGCGACGGCAAGGTCAACTTCCTCAACTTCCACCGAGACTGGCGCGGCAAGTTCTACATGGTCCTCTTCGACGACCTCGCCGCAACGCTGCCCGACACGGTCGACGAGCGCTTCCGCAACAAGACCGTCCACGTCACCGGCGAGGTCGAAGAACATCGCGGCCGCCCACAGATCAAAATCCTCTCGATGGATCAGGTAAAATTCGTGCCGTGATTCGGGCCCACCAAGCAATCCGAGAAACGACCCATGAACACATCAAATAACGCCCCGCTATTCTGCCTCGGGTGCGGCAAGACCGTGATGCCGCAGGAGATCACCGAACACCGCCGCACCGGTCGCGATTCGTTTTTCGGCGTGCTGCTGCTTTTTAATCTCGCCGTCCTGGTGTCCTCTATCGTTTACATCGCGTCCCAGGAAGGCGATATCGATCGAAGAGTGATCGGACTGGGCTACGCGATGCTTGCGGCATTGATCTGGCTCCCTTTCGTGATCAAGCGCGAGGGTTGGAAGCGTGACAAGCCGGTTTGCCCGTCGTGCGGCGGCTTGTCGTTCTGCGATCCGCGCAGCGAGGATGCCAAGCTGTTTCGCAAGCGCTTCGGCGAGGGTCCGAGCAAGGGGCTGCGCGGCCTGATGATGCGCGACGGGATCGCTTTTTTTGCTGTTTTTTCTTGCTTTATCGCGCTTCCGATAGCGTTCATTGCCTTCTTCGTCTTGCCGGGCTCGGGGTGATGCGACGCGTTTGGGTTTATTCTTTTGAACTTGCTGGCGATTCGTTTATGATCCGTAGCCATGCCTGCAGAGCAAGACCCCTTCAACGCCAAGCTGGTCGATAAGCACCTCTTTCACGACACGCTCGGCATCTTTCGCATCGCTTACGAACGCGGCGAGCCGAGCGACTTCGAGCCCGGCCAGTTCGCGAACCTCGCGCTGATGCCTACGCCCGAGGCGATCGAAGCGCAGGCGAAAGCCGAAGCGCAGGGCGATGCGCCCAAGCGCAGACGGCCCGGTCGGGTCAAACTCGTGCGTCGCGCCTACTCGATCGCGTCGCCGCCGAGCGAGAAGCGTTGGCTGGAGTTTTACATCGTCGCGGTGGACGAGGGCGCGCTCACACCAAGGGTCTTCGACCTGGCGATCGGCGATCGGCTGTTCATGGACACCAAGATCAAAGGCCATTTCACCCTGAAGGACGTGCCCGATGGCAAGACGCTCGTCGCCGTCGCAACGGGCACGGGGCTCGCGCCCTTCCTCTCGATGTACAAGCAGTATAAAGACGCTCCGGGCCGATTCGAGAAGTTCGTCTTCATCCACGGCGTGCGCGTCGAGGAAGACCTCGGCTACCGCGACGAACTCGAACAGATCGCCAGCGAGGACCCGCGCGTCGTCTATCTACCGGCCGTGAGTCGAGCGCCCGACGACAGCCCCTACCCCGGCTACCGCGGACGAGTGACCGGCCTCTTCAGCGACGGCACCTACGCCTCGGTGACCGGCAGCCCGCTGAACCCCGATACCGACCACGTCTTTCT
The DNA here is from genome assembly GCA_049605275.1 of Phycisphaeraceae bacterium. GTDB lineage: Bacteria > Planctomycetota > Phycisphaerae > Phycisphaerales > Phycisphaeraceae > JAHQVV01. The sequence goes on along the minus strand of JBMYUK010000119.1, from coordinate 851 downwards.
CTGCGGCAACCCCGCGATGATCGACCAACTCGAAGCCGAACTCGTCGTACGCGACGGCTTCACCGTCAAGAGCCCGCGGCAGAAAGACGGCAACCTGCACTTCGAGCGCTACTGGTAATCCCCGCCCCCCTGCCGCGTCGATACCAAGTCGCGCGAACGGACCCGATCTGTAACCCCCGCCTCGGACCCCGCCTTGCTCGCTTTGACCACGCATTACATCCTGCCCTGGGCCCTCGGGCTGACGCTGCTCTTCGAGGCGGTGACGCTGCTCTTTCGCTTCGGCTTCAAGATCGAAGCGACGCGCGACACCGCGAAGTACGTGGCCCGTTGGACGCGCGGGATTCGCATCCACCACGGCTACTGGGGCGTGCCGCTGGTGCTCCTCGGGCTGATCGCGTTGTCGATGTCCCTCGGACCGGCGCTGGCCGGAGCGTGGCTGACGATCCTCGGGCTGGCGCTCATCAAAAGCGACCTGATGCATCACTTCCTCGTGCTCTGGCCGATCACGGGCAGCCACGACTTCGATCTCGTGTATCCCGAGCGCGACCGCTATCGCAGGGCTCGCGTGTCGGTCGATGGCTGAGCACGTGTACGAAAAGGTGGGGTGGGCGTCTCGCCCGCCACTTGGGCACGCCCAAAGTCTTACGATTCACGTTTTCGCCGCATCGGAGGACTTGTGCGCGGTGTGGTCGGTGGGGATGCGGAAGCTGTCGAGGTCGACGGATTTGAAGTAGTCGATCGTTCGCTTGAGGCCGTCGTCCAGCGGGATCTTGGGTTCCCAATCGAGCTTCTCTTTGGCGAGGCTGATGTCGGGCTTGCGCTGGAGCGGGTCGTCGTTGGGCAGCGGGAGG
>JBMYUK010000118.1:0-7292 GCA_049605275.1 Phycisphaeraceae bacterium | reverse complement strand
CATGCACAACTGCCCGACCGTCTCGCACGACGACCGATACGTCCCCGACGAAAGCCCCGAGCAGGCCGCAAAGGCTTTCTACCACGTCATGTCGAAGCGCCGCTCCGTTCGCATGTTCTCCGACAAGCCCGTGAGCGAAGCGACCATCCGATCGCTGATCCAGACCGCGGGCAGCGCGCCCAGCGGCGCGAACAAGCAGCCCTGGCGGTTTATCTGCGTGCAGGACCCGGCCATCAAAAAACAGATCCGCGAGGGGGCAGAGGAAGAAGAACGCGCGTTCTACAACGGCCGGGCCAACGCACAGTGGCTCGAAGACCTTGCGCCCTTCGGCACCGACGAGAACAAAGCCTTTCTCGAAACCGTCCCCTGGCTCATCGTCGCCTTCCGACTCACCCGCACCGACGACGGCGGGCAGGTCTATTACTCAAGCGAATCGATCGGCCTGGCCTGCGGGATGCTGCTCTGCGCCGCGCAGCACGCCGGCCTCGCGACGCTCACCCATACCCCCAGCCCCATGAACTTTCTCAACACGATCCTCGATCGACCCGGCCACGAAAGGCCCTTCCTCTTGATCCCCGTCGGCTACCCCGCGGACGACTGCGTCGTGCCCGCCGCCGCGACCCGTCGCAACCCCATCGACCGGGTCATGCGGGCGATCTGACGGCCAGCGAGTCGACGCGCGGCGCTGTCCCCCGCCGGCTTGACCACTTACAATGAGCGATGCGGCGGCCCGCAATCCTCGGTCGCCGACCCCGCCATGGCCTCACACCACCCCATCTACGACCACCTCCGGCGAGACGCGCAAGGGCGGTCGCCCCGGCCGCGCACGTCCGAAACGGACCCCGATGCGCTGATCCCGCCGGTTCAGGGCCCGTTGTACGCCGGCCCCGGCTCACCGAATCCGAACCAAACCCCGCCGCCGATCGAGCCGATACCTCAACAGCCGGGCCTGTTGATCCGTCTGCTGCGGAAGCTGAAGTTGAGCCGATCTCCGAAATCGCCTGTCGATGACGCCGCGCCCCGGTCGGTCGCGCGGCCGATCGCTGCGCCAAAGCCCGGCACGGCGAACCGAGCGATCGAACGCCTGGTCGCCGCGGCGCAGCGCCGCTGGCTCAAAGACGAGATCGCGCTGCGCCCCAGCGGACGTGCCGGCCAATCCACCGACGGCAAGTTCGTCGACACCCTCACCGCCACGCCCGGCGAACCCGACCAACCCGACGAAGCCTTCGCGCGCTTGCGATGGGGCGGCGTCTTTCTCTACGTCGACACCGACGAGCGACGCGCCCAACAACTCGCCGACGCCTACGACGCCAAGCGCGGTTTCATCCTCGAAACACCGCCCACCCAGATTCACGCACTGACCTGCGGCATGCGACTGCCCGGCATCTCGCCGCAGGGCGTCGCCTTTCTCGCGCGCAAGGTCCAACTCATTCAGCCCGGCGATTACACCGAACGCTTCACCTACAGCGTCGAACTCACCCCCGTCCCCAAAGGCCCGGACGCGCCCGACGGCTACGTCGTCACCAAACGCGTCCCCACGCACGCGGACCTCCTCGATCGACTCCGGCACAAGTTCCCCGACGTCCCCGTCGAAGACCTGCACAAACGCGCTCACAAGCTCGTCGACCACGTTTTCCCGACCTTCCTCACCCGCGAAGCCGCGATGCTCGGCATCCTGCAGACCAACCTCGATCCCGCCTTTCGCGACCGCGTGCCCAAACCTCTAGGCATCCAGAAAGACAGCCGGGGCTTTGTCCGAACGCTGCACATGAACTGGAAGCGCATCGGCGGCGAGCCGATCAGCCAGCTCGACTTCGCGATCCAGTCCGCCGAGCTGCTCACCGCGCTGCACGAACAGGCCCGCGTCATGCACCTGGACCTGCGCATGGACAACATGGTCATCACGCCCGAGGGCGTCGGGTTTGTCGACTTCGGCAGCGCCTGCCGCATCGGCGAGCACGTCGAAAAGTCGCCCATGCTCGGCACGCTCTTCACCGAGATGATGCGCACCAGCCAAATCCAACGCATGCTCGGCAAGATGATCGAACGCGGCCACGTCACCAACAACGCCATCGCCGAGGTCTACGGCAAGACCGACAAGACCGTCGACGCGTTCTACCTCGCCGTCCAGATCGCCAAGCCTCACGCCAACCCCGACCTCAAACAGCTCATCGACTACGACAAGGACTCCGACGTCGCGGGCATGCTCAGCGCCCTGACCGCCGCGGTGCTTCGGCCCAAGAACCCGGAGATGGCGCAGTACAAGTCGGCCGGCGACCTGGTCCGCGGCCTCAAACGCATCGAACGCCGAGCCGCCAAGGCCGCGGCCAAACGCGGGTAGCGCGTCAGCAACCCACGCTCGCACGGTTGTAGATCGCTGACGCCACTGGTTCTTAAAGAACATGAATGAGAAGTTGAAAATAGCCGGTGGCCTACGGACGCCGGACAAGAGAACAGCCTGGGTGTCACAACAAACAACTGCTTTCTCGTCCGGAGCCCGTAGGTCTCCGGCTATTGAAAGGCACTTCTCGTACACGTTGTGAATCTCCAAAATCGAAGCCTGTCATTTTCTATACAGGCATTGCTTTGGCAGGTGTTGTACCTTCTCGCTTGCGATGATGGACAACGATCTAACTGCCCAAGATGAAAAGGCCTTGCTGTCTGCCGACGGCCTGGTCAAGCGCCTCGGCGGCAAGCGGGTGGTCGACGGGATCGACTTAGCCGTCAAGCCCGGCGAGGTGCTCGGGCTCCTCGGGCCCAACGGCGCGGGCAAGACGACGACGCTTCGGATGTGCTACGGCTATCTCCGCCCGGACGAGGGCGCGGTCACGATCGCGGGCCACGACCTGCAGTCCGATCCGGACGCGGCCCGGCGTCGGCTTGGCGTCTGCACCCAGGACGACACGTTCGACGCGGACTTTTCCGTCAAGCAAAACCTCGTGCAGACCGGCCGCTACTATCGACCGAGGCCCGAGCGATTGGACGAGCGCATCGAGTCGCTGCTCGATCAGTTCGGCCTGCGGGAATACGCCGACGCCTCGCCGGAGACGCTATCGGGCGGTTACAAGCGTCGGCTGATGATTGCTCGCGCCGTGGTGCACAGCCCGAGCGTGGTTTTTCTCGACGAGCCGACGACGGGGCTGGACCCGCAGGCGCGCGTCGCGGTGTGGGAACTGGTCAGTTCCTTGCGTGAGCAGGGCATGGCCGTGGTGCTGACGACGCACTACATGGACGAGGCGGCTCGGCTAAGCGACCGCTTGCAAGTGCTTCAAAGCGGCAAGGTCCGCGCGCAGGGCAACGCGAATCAGGTGCTCGGCGACGTCGTCGGCGAGCACGTCGTCATCCTCCACGCCACCGAGCCGAACACCGACGACGCGCTGCGCTGGATCGCCTCGACGTTCGGCGACGCGGCCCGGCCGTCGCAGGTGCTGTCGGACTGGCACGTGCCATTCGACGCGCAGCAGCTGTCCGCGTTCGTCGCGGCCTTCGCAGACCTTCGTTATGAGGTTCGGCCGCCGACGCTCGACGACTTGTTCCTCGCCTTGTCCGAAGAGAGGGGCGAGCGATGAAGCGGTTTATCCCCGCGATTCAGTGGCAGTCGCGAGCGGTCCTGATGCGACACCTGCGCGTGCACGTGCGCAACTGGCACACGATGCTTGTTCCCCCGATCTTTGAGCCGTTGATTTTGTTGTTGGCGTTTGGGGTCGGTCTCGGCCGACAGATCGAGGGCTTTGTTTGGCAGGGCATCGAGCTCGATTACCTCCGCTATCTCGCGCCGGGGATGCTGGCGTACACCGCGTTCATGATCGCGTTTTTTCAGGCGCTCTTCGGCGCGTTCGTGCGCATGCACTTCCAGAAATCCTGGGAGGGCCAGCTCACGACGATGGTTCGGCTCGAGCACGTGGTCTGGGGCGAGGCGCTTTGGGCGGCGAGCTACGCGACCGGCTACGCCGTGGTCCTTGGTTTAGTCCTGTGCGTCTTCGGGCTGACCGGCTACCTCGACCTGCACTGGCACTGGCTGCCGGCGGTGGTGCCGCTGCTGTTTCTGGCGGCTTTGGCGTTCGCGTCGGTGGGTTTGTTCTTCACAGCCGTGGTCCCGACGATCGACCACATGAGCCTGCCTTTCTTCCTGGTCATTATGCCGATCGCGTTTTCGTCGTCGACCTACTTCCCGCTGCCGGATGTCGTGGTGCTGCGCGAGGTCGTGCTGCTCAACCCGCTGCACCACCTGTCCGAGGGCCTGCGCTGGCTCTTGGTGACGGGCGAAGCGACATGGCACCTGCCCACCGCGGCGGGGCTGTGCGCGGCGGTGATCGCGCTGTTCGTGCCGATCAATCAGCGGCTCTTGCGCAAGCGCATCTTCGGGGAGGGGTGATCGGACCTTGTTTCGATGTTGTAAACGGTTTGGACACGGCCGAGGCAAATGACGATGATGCCAGTGAACTTCGAATAGGGAAACGACTCATGAAAGGCATCATCCTCGCAGGCGGGCACGGCACGCGGCTTTACCCGCTGACGCTCGCGGTTAGCAAGCAGCTCCTGCCCGTCTATAACAAGCCGATGATCTACTATCCGCTGTCCGTGCTGATGCTGGCGGGGATCCGCGAGGTGCTGATCATCTCGACGCCAACGGACCTGCCGGGGTTTAAGCGCCTGCTCGGCGACGGCGAAAAGTGGGGCATGTCGTTCAGCTACGTCGAGCAGCCCGAACCCAAGGGCCTGGCCCAGGCGTTTTTGCTGGATAAGTCCTTCACGGCCGACGCGCCCTGCTGCCTCATCCTCGGCGATAACATCTTCTACGGCACGGGGCTTTCCAAACAAGTCAAAGCCGCCGCCGAGGTCACCGACGGCGCGACCGTCTTCGGCTACCCCGTCAAAGACCCCGAGCGCTACGGCGTCGTCGAGTTCGACGCGGATAACAAGGTTGTCTCGCTCGAAGAAAAACCCGACAAGCCTAAGAGCCACTACGCCGTGCCCGGCCTGTACTTCTACGACCACAACGTCACCGCGATCGCCGAGTCGATCGAGCCCTCGCCGCGCGGCGAACTCGAGATCACCGACGTCAACAAGGCCTACATGGAGCAGGGCAAACTCAACGTCCAGCTCTGGTCGCGTGGCACGGCCTGGCTCGACGCGGGCACGCACGAATCGCTCTTACAGGCGGGCAACTTCGTCGAGACCATCGAGCAGCGGCAGGGCATGATGATCTCCTGCCCGGAAGAGATCGCCTGGAAGATGGGCTTCATCGACGACAAACAGCTAGAAGCGAACGCGGCAACGATGAAGAGCAACGACTACGGCCAGTACCTCTTTAGCCTGCTCAACGACGCCAAGCGGTGACGCATGCGATTGGCCGACCGGGACAAGCACGATCTGAGCTGGCACCTGTCCTGGGAGCAGTTCGGCGATAGCGACGCGGCGTCGTGGGCGATCGTCGCGGTCTATCTCTGCGCGGCCTGGCTGTGTTTGCGTTGTTGGCGGCGGCGCGACGCTCTGATCGAGCCGCGTTATGTCCGCCGGTTCGGCGCGTTCTGGCTTTGCCTTGCGGGTGCGATGCTGCTGCTGGGGTTGAATAAGCAGCTCGATCTGCAGGTCGTGGTGCACGAGTTGGGCCGGCAGTTCGCGATCCGCACGGGGCTGTTCGAGAGCCGGCGGATCTGGGTGCCGATCTTCGTCGCGGGGCTCGGGCTGTTCAGCGTGGCAGCGGTGGCGGTGGTGTTCGTGAAGATGCGCGGGCTGTGGGCTCGGGTGTGGTTGGCGGCGTTGGGGCTATTCGTGCTGTGCGTGTTCGCGGTAGAGCGGGCGATTTCGTTTTTGATTACGCCGTTGCCGCTGGATGCCGAGTTGCTGCCGGGGCTGCGGATCAATCAGGCGTTCGAGTTGTTGGGCATCGGCTTGATTATCGGAGCGTGCCTATGCAATCGCGCGCGCGGCGAAAAGCGACGGACCTCGCCGCAGTCGCGAGCGAACCTGACCGATTAAACTCATAGCACGCCGCGCGACCGCTGGTTTTTACACAGCGATGCAGCGCTGAACCAAGCACCGATGATGCGCTTCGCGCGCGTCGCGCCCTCCGTCGTTTGAAAGCCGAGCCCGCATGCAGATCGTCTCGCTCGAGATCCCGGACGTAAAGCTCATCACGCCCAAGCGGTTCGGCGATGCGCGCGGTTTTTTTATGGAGACCTTCAGCGCGCCGAAGTTGGCTGAACACGGCATCGAGCGCGACTGGGTGCAGGACAATCACTCGCTCTCGGCTAAGCCCGGCGTCCTCCGCGGCCTGCATTTTCAGGCGCCCCCGCACGCGCAGGCCAAGCTCGTGCGCGTCACCAGGGGTCGGGTGTGGGACGTCGCTGTCGATATCCGCAAGGGCTCGCCGACCTACGGCAAGTGGGTCAGCGCCGAACTGTCCGCAGACAACGACCAACAGATGTTCATCCCCGAAGGCTTCGCCCACGGCTTTGTCACGCTCGAACCCGACACCGAGTTTCTTTACAAAGTCAGCAGCGTCTACGCGCCCCAGGCCGACGGCGGCGTGCGTTGGGACGATCCCTACTTGAACCTGCCCTGGCCGATCGACGGGCTCGACGCCGGCCCGCAACTCAGCGACAAGGACGCGGCGCTGCCGAGCTTCGCCGCGTTCGACTCGCCATTCGTCTACAGCCCGTTGAAAGGAGCGATCCAATGAGCGGCCTGCCAACGATCCTGCTGATCGCACCCGACGGCATGCTCGGCACCGCGTGGCGAAAGCTCCTTGAACGCAAGGAGATTCCCTACCGCACCGCGGCGCTGCCCGAGTTCGACATCACCGATCCCAACGCGATCAAGAAGTTCGTCACCCCCGACATCGGCGTCGTCATCAACTGCTGCGCCTATACCGACGTCGACGGCGCCGAGGAGAGCGAGGACGTCGCGACGCTGGTCAACGGCACGGGCGTCGGCTACCTGGCCGAGGCGTGCTGCCAGGCGGATGCGCTGCTGGTGCACTACTCAACGGACTATGTGTTTAACGGCAACGCGAGCGAGCCTTACAAGGTGGACGGTGCGATCGAGCCCTGCAACGCCTATGGCCGGAGCAAGGCCGAGGGCGAGCGCGAGATCCGGTCACACACCTGCCCGCACCTGATCATCCGCACGAGCTGGCTGTACGCGCCTTGGGCGAATAACTTTGTGCTGACGATCGCGAAGCTGGCGAAGGAAAAGGACTCGCTGCAGGTGGTCAATGATCAGCGTGGCAGGCCGACGAGCGCCGAGCACCTCGCGGCGACGAGCCTGAAGCTCGTCGAAGAGGGCTC
>JBMYUK010000117.1:0-7316 GCA_049605275.1 Phycisphaeraceae bacterium | reverse complement strand
CACGGATGACTTCAGCTTCTCGGACTACACGGCCCCCACGGTGCCGTACCTGAGCCCGCTGACGATCAGCCCGGACTGGCCGTCTGTGGCGACCATTGACGCCATCTCGATGTACGACCAGGGCTGGGACCGGATGGCCGCGGGCGAGGTGTGGAACCGCGGTCCGCGGCGCGGCAACATCAGGCCCGGCGGGCCGTACATCGGCGTGCAGGGCGCCAACGGCTTTGAGATCGGCAAGGGTGCGATGCTCGGCCGGGTCTACCCGGATACGCCCGCATCCGAGGCGGGTATGCGGCAGGGCGACGTCATCATCTCGTTCGATCGGTCGCCGATCGGTAGCTTCGGCGACTTGGCCGAGGTGGTCGGCAACCTCGAGCCGGGCGATCGCGTGCCGGTCGTGTTGATGCGTCAAGGCGTGGAGATCGAAATGAAGATCGTGATCGGCAAGGCGGGAGGTGCGCGATGAAGCGAGATGCGAGGCGATCGTCGGTGGCCTGTTTTTCCCTTCGTAGACAAGGTGACGACGCGATGAAGCGATTGCGGTTGATGGTGTTGGGGCTGCTGTTGGCTTTGCTCGCGTGGGTGCCGGTCGTGGCATCGGCGCAGGACGACGCGGAGGCGCGTTTCGCGCCGGACGCGGAGATTCGTTCGGCCTTCGACTCGGCTGTCCGCGCAGCGAGTCGCAGCGTCGTCGAGTTGGAAGTCGATGGCGAAGCCCGGGTGCTCGGCACGATCGTCGACGCCGAGGGCTACGTGCTGAGTAAGGCCAGCGAGTTGGAGGGCGACGCGATTAAGGCGGTGTTGCCGACGGGGCGTGCGGTCGATGCCGAGATCGTTGGCGTGGATCGCAAGAACGATCTGGCGATGCTGAAGATCGATGCGCCGCGCCTGCATGCGGTCGAGTGGTCGTTTAAGAAGCCGGCGCTTGGTCGGATGGTGGCGTGTGTGGCGACGGGGCGTTCGCCGAGCGCGGTGGGGATCATCAGCGCGAAGCCGCGTGAGATCAAGCCGGCGCAGTTGATCCTCGGCGTGATCCTGCGGGCGCATCCGGACGGGCTGTGGATCGACGCGGTGAGCGAAGGGTTCGGCGCGGAGAAGGCAGGGATCAAGGCCGGTGACGTGCTGACGCACATCGGGACGAAGAAGGTGATCGCGGTCGATCAGGTCGTCGATCAGTTGCAGATGAAAAATGATGGCGACGAGGTGCGTGTCAAGCTGCTTCGCGACGGCGAGTCGGTGGCCCTTACGGTGGGGCTATCGGAGTTCGGCCCGGACCCGCGCAGCCGATCCGAGCGGATGAACCGGATGGGGAGCACGCTGAGCGAGCGCCGCCGCGGCTTTCAGCAGGTCTTGCAGCACGACGCGGAGATCCGCCCGGAGCACTGCGGCGGGCCGCTGGTCAACCTGCAGGGCGAGGTGGTGGGGATCAACATCGCGCGAGCGGGTCGGATCGCGAGCTACGCCTTGCCCAGTGACCTGATCCGCAAGAAGTTGGCGGCCTTGAAGAGCGGCCTGTTGAAGCCCGAGTCGGGCGACACGGCGGCCGAGCCGGTGAAGAGCCCGATGGAAAAGTGATTTTCTTACCCCTCGCGCTTAATCGCTGTCGTTGCGGGATTTAGCGGGTTGTGAACGCAGGGCGCGATTCAAGATCACCCCTGCGATGCGTCGATAATTCGATGTGGGCCGTGCGTGCCCTGTCGGAGGTCGGCCCATGGGACAGATCACAACCGGTGTCGGGCTCGTCAGCGGGTTGGACATCAACAGCATCGTCGAGCAGTTGATCGCGATCGAAGCGCGGCCGCGCAATCTCGCGCAGCAGCGTACCGAGGTGATCCGCTCGCAGCAGGTTGCTTTCCAGGACATCAACGCCAGGCTGCTCGCGCTCAAGGGCTCGGCCGACGGGCTTTCCGGCTCGACCTCGTTCTCCGGCACGACCTCCAACAGCTCGAACGAATCGGTCGTCAGCGTCAGCTCCGGCCTCGGCGCAACGCCCGGCACGTACCAGTTCACCGTCGGCCGACTCGTCGCGGCGCAGCAGACGATCACCCGCGGCTTCCAAGACGCCAACGCCACGCCCGTCGCGCCCGCCGGTGGCACGCTTACTTTCGACCGCGGCGAGTCCCGACTCGATAGCGAGACGCGGCTTTCGAATCTCAATGGGGGCGATGGCGTGAGCCGTGGTTACATCCGCATCACCGATCGGTCGGGCGCGACCTCGCTGGTCGATCTGCGATCGGTGGTGAGCATCAACGACGTCGTCGAACGCATCAACACCGCGACGGGCACGAACGTCCTCGCCGAGGTCGACGGCGATCGACTTAGCATCACCGACGTCTCCGGCGGCACGGGCGACCTGCTCATCACCGACGTCGGCACCACCGGCACGGCCACGGCGCTGGGCATCGCGGGCAACTCGACCCTCGACGCCGACGGCGACGACGCCGTCCTCACCGGCGCAGCGATCAACCGCGTCGGCGACGCGACCCTGCTCAGCTCGCTCAACGACGGCAAGGGCATCCGCACCGACGGCGGCAACGACCTGGTCATCAACTACAGCGGCGGCGCTGCGGCCGTCGACCTCTCCGATCTCCTCACCCTCGGCGACGTCTTCGACGCGATCGAAACCGCGACCGGGGGTGTCGTCACCGCGCAACAATCCGCCGACGGCACGGGCATCCAGCTCAGCGACACCGGCGGCAGCGGCGCGGGCTTCAACGTCGCCTCCGGCAACGGGTCCAACGCACTGATCGACCTCGGCCTCACCGACGGCCAGGCCGACGGCGACGCGGACGGCATCATCGCCGGCGATCGCGTCATCGCCTCCATCAACTCGAAGATGCTCAAAGACCTCTTCGGCGGGGCAGGTGTCGGCGGCGTCACCGGCGAGGGCCTGGTCCCCGTCGATAGCGCCACCGCGATCGCCGACCTCTTCCAGGGCGCCGGCGCACAAACCAACGGCGGCGTCACCCGCGATCTCATCATCTTCGACAAGACCGGCGCCGGCGTCAGCATCAACGTCGACTCGTACGCCACCCTCGGCGACATGGTCAACGCGATCAACGCCTCGCCCGCCGTCGACATCACCGCCACCATCGAAGACCGACGCTTGGTCATCACCGACACCAGCGGCGGCACCGGCAACCTCCGCATCGTCAACGACAGCGGCGCGACCAGCGCCACCGCGCTCGGCATCGCCGTAGACGCCGATGTCACCTCGGTCACCGGCATCGACCTCGACCCGCTCGGCACGCCGGCCAACAGCGCGGTCGTCTCTATCACCGACTCGCAAGGCAACGCCGCTAGTATCGACTTCGCCGCGGCCCGCTCGGTGCAGGACGTACTCAACCTCATCAACAACGCCGGCGTCGGCGTCGCCGCCTCGCTCAACACCGCGGGCAACGGCATCCAACTCGTCGACACCGCCGGCGGCACGAGCGACCTCACCATCGCCGACACCGCCGGCGACTTCGCATCGCAATTCGGCATCCAAGGCGCCTTCGCCGACGGCCTCGTCGACACCGGCGATCTCGAATACGCCTACGTCAACGGCGGAACCCGCATCGACGACCTCGGCATCACCCGCGGCCGATTCACCATCACCGACAGCTCGGGCGTCTCCTTCACCGTCGATCTCTCGCAAGGCAACGAACTCACCATCGACGACGTGATCCAGGAAATCAACGGCGCAAGCCCCGGCGGACGCGTTACCGCAGAGGTCAACGCCACCGGCGACGGCATCACCCTCATCGACAACGGCCCGGGCAACGTCGCCATCACCGTCGAAGACGAAGGCTCGACCACCGCCGCCGAACTCGGCATCGCAGGCACCGCCGCAGCCGCCGGCCAAAACATCGAAGGCGGCTTCGAGTCGGTTATCACCCTCGAAGCCACCGATACGCTCCAAACCGTGGCCAACAAGATCAACGACGCGAACATCGGCATCGCCGCTTCGGTCATCAACGACGGCTCGCCCGGCGCACCGTTTAGGCTCAGCCTCAGCTCAGAGGATGCGGGCACGGACAGCGCCTTCGTCTTCGACGACGCCGGCCTCGGCTTCAACGCGCTCACCCTCAGCCAGGCGCAAGACGCCGTCGTCTTCTACGGCGGCAACGACCCGGCCAACTCCATCGTCGTCGAGTCCAAGTCCAACACCCTCTCGTCCATCATCCCCGGCGCCGATATCAGCCTGCTCTCGGTCAGCGATCAACCCGTCACCGTCACCATCGCCCTCGACGACGAATCCATCGTCTCCGGCGCGAGCTCGCTCGTCACCTCGCTCAACGGTGTTTTCGACACCCTCGACCGATACGACAGTTACAACGCCGACACCGAAGAGCGCGGACTGCTCCTCGGCGACTCCACCGTTGCACAGGTCCGCAACGCCCTCTACAACGCACTCATCCAACCCAACAACGAGCTCACCGGCCAGTTCACCTCGCTGTCGCAGATTGGCATCCGCGTCGGCCAAGGCGCTCGCGTCGAGTTCGACCAGGCCAAGTTCACCGAGGCGCTGCAGACCGATCGCGACGCCGTCGAAGCCCTCCTCACCTTCGAGCAATTCGAACTCGACGAAGACGGCGAAGAGACCGACGTCGTCGCCGCCCAGGGCGTCGGCGTCGAAATCAGTAAGCTCCTCGAACGACTCACCGACGGCATCGACGGCGTCGTCCAGACCAAGCTCGACACCCTCGACAACCAGGTCCAACTCAACGAAGACCGCGTCGAAGAACTCGACCTCCGCCTCGAAGCCAAGCGCCAACGGCTTCTCGCCGAGTTCCAGGCCATGGAATCTGCGCTCGCTCAACTCCAGGACCAGAGCTCCGCGCTCGGCCAGATTCAGCAGATCTCCGCCCCGCAAAGCAGCGGCTAACCGCGGCCGCCGATCGCTGCGCGCGTTATTGGACGCGAGCCCCGCGATTGATCCTCCGGCCGCACGTAGCCGATAACGCCTCTGACAAGCCGCCGCCAAGCCAAGTAAAACGACATGAACCCCACCGCCGCCAACCCGTATCTCCGCAATCAGGTGCTCTCGGCCAAGCCCGAAGAACTCCGCCTGATGCTCTTCGACGGCGCGGTCCGCTTCCTCAGCCAGGCACGCAAGGGGCTTGTCGCCAAAGACTACGACGTCTCCTACACCCACATCAGCAAGGCCCAGAAGATCGTCCTCGAACTCGGCAACTCGCTCAACCGCGACGTCATGCCCGAGGTCACCGACAAGCTCAGCGCCCTGTACACCTTCATCTACCGCCTGCTCGTCGATGCCTCGACCAAGCGCGAGACCCAGCCTCTCGACGAAGCGATCCGCCTGCTCAAATACGAGCGCGAAACCTGGGCCCTGATGATCGAAAAAGCCGCCGAAGAACAAGCCGCCTCCGGCGCCGCCTAACCACAACCCACATCCCAACTCAAGACGAAGCTCGCACCGAAACGGTGTGGGCTCTCCCGCTCACAACCCCGCCGCGACCCGAGCCCGCGCCACCACCTCCGTCACGCGCTCGCCCGCCGCCGCGGCCCCCTCTTTCAAGACGTCTTCCACGTAGCCGGGATCGCCGAGTAGCTCGACGCGTCGCTTGCGCGCTTCGCCGAATTCGTCGAGGATCAATTCGAACAAAGCCTGTTTCGCGTGGCCGTATCCGAAGCCCTCGGCCGGCGGATCGAGATACTTCTCGCGCAAGTCGGTCGCGCGCTCGTCGTCCTTGCCGACCAGCGCGGCGACGATCTGGTACGTCGTGTCGCTGTCGGGGTCTTTGGGTTGATCGACCGGCGTCGAGTCGGACACGATCTTCATGATCCGCTTTCGCAAAGGCTTCTCGTCCATGAACGGGTCGATCCCGTTCTGGTAGCTCTTACTCATCTTCTGCCCGTCAATGCCCGGCACGATCGCGCCGCTGTCGTTGCGGATCATCGCCGAAGGGATCTTGAAGACGGCCTTAGAGGGGTCCTCATCAGGTCCCGCGGCGTTGCAGAAATGATGGTTGAACTTTTGCGCGAGGTCGCGGGTGATCTCGATGTGTTGGCGTTGGTCTTCGCCGACGGGCACGAGGTCCGGATCGACGCTGAGGATGTCCGCCGCCTGCAGGATCGGGTAGGTGTACAGCCCGATCGATGCGGGCAGGCCCTTCGCGGTCTTGTCCTTGAAACTCGTCGCCTTGTCCATCATGTGCTTCGGGCAGACGCAAGACAGCAGCCAGGCCAACTCGGTGACCCGCGGCACGTCCTGCTGCAGATAGATATTCGTCTTCTTCGGATCGAGCCCGAACGCGAGGTAATCGACGACGACCTGCCGGACGTTTTGCCGCAATTCCTCGGCGTTTCGAGATGAGGTCAGCGCGTGATACGACGCGACAAAGACGTACATCTCGTGGCTGTCCTGCATGGCGATGAACTGCTTGATCGCGCCGCAGTAATTGCCCAGATGCAGTTGACCGGAAGGTTGCAAACCAGAGAGGACACGCTTCATAGGGCGGGGATTGTAGCGTAAAAGAATCGTTTTAAACCGCAGAGACCGCAGAGCAAGGCAGTGTGAAACCACGGATGCACGCATATGAACACAGAATCTCTGTGATTGTGGTTTGATCCGTGTACATCCGTGTGCATCTGTGGTGCCAAACGGATCGATTGCCTTGCTCTGCGGCCCGCTGCGATCTCCGCAGTCAGTCACCGCGAATCGGCTTGTCGAACCGCTTCGCAGAACGCCTTGATCAAACCGATCTCTTTGACCCCGCGCGACGACTCGACGCCGCTGGAGACGTCGACGGCGTAGGGCTCGACCGTGCGGATCGCGTCGGCGACGTTGTCGGGCGTCAGCCCGCCGGCGAGGATGATCGGCTTGGCGAAGCGGGGCATGACCTCGGCCAGCCCGGTCCAATCGAACGCGATCCCGCTGCCGCCGGTGAGTTCGCCCGTGGGCGGCGTATCGACGAGCAGTGCCTCGACGCGCGGGTCGTGGTCCCACGAACCGCCGACGCGCATGAAGTCTTCGTCGAAGGGCAAAGCCTTCCACGCCGGGACGCCATAGAGCGGATCGAGATCGTCGATGGATTCGTGGCCGTGCAACTGCGCGACGGCGAGCCCGACCTCGTCGACGATCTGTTTCATCGTCTCGCCCGGCGTATCGACGAACAGCCCGACGGACACCGCGTCGTCGGGCAGCGCACGCGTGATGGCCTTCGCCTCGTCGACCGTCACATGGCGCGGCGAATTCTCGACGAACACCAGCCCGATCGCGTCGGCCCCGGCGTCCAACGCGGCGACCGCGGTGTCCGGATCTTTGATGCCACAGATTTTGATGCGGGTGCGATCCATGGTGGAAACAT
>JBMYUK010000116.1:0-7572 GCA_049605275.1 Phycisphaeraceae bacterium | reverse complement strand
CGCTGCGCGCGTTTCGAACGGCCTCCATAATGGTGCGCAGCTTCTCGAAGTGTTCGACCGCAGAGGCGTCTTCTAAGGCGCTATCTGCCTTCGGCCAGGCCGCTCGAATTAGCATCTCGCTCGAAGGGAGATCCAGTCCGGGTACGCCCCGCCAGCCAACCGGCACCCGCTCATTGAGCGCCTCCCAGAGCCGCTCGGTCACAAACGGCATCACCGGATGCAATAGCCGCAGCGATGCGTCCAGACACGTCACCAACACGCGCTGCTGCGTCGCGTTCTCGGCCAGCGACCGCTTAACGATCTCGATGTACCAGTCGCAGAGGTCCCGCCAAACGAAATCGTACAGCGTCGTCGCGTAATCGCTGAATCGATACTCGGCCAAAGCCTTGTCCGCCGCCTCGATCGTCTTGCCCAATCGATGCAAAATCCACCGATCGGCGAGCGTCGCGTTGCTCTTCTCCAACGCGAAGCCCACACCACCTCGGCGTGGGCTTGCCTCCAACTCACCCAAACTAGCAAACGCAAACCGGAACGCGTTCCACAGTTTGTTCGCGAACTTCTGCCCCTCGTCGAATTTCTCCGAAGTGTTTCGCGCCGCGGGCATCTCGTCGGTGGCCTTCTCCTTGCCCGATGCGATGCCGTAGCTGGAGACCATCTTCTCGCCATTGTGCTCCTGGATAGGCGCGGCGACTTTCACCCCATTGGGGCCGGTGGTGTACCGGGGCGTAAACGTCTCGCCGCTTCCGGGTGCGACCATGTCCACGGGCAGGCGCACGTCCTGCGTCTGCGTGGTCATCTTCGTGAGCGTGTAGCGCATCGCGTCGGCACCGTGGCTGTGGATGATGTCCATCGGGTCCACGCCGTTGCCGAGGGATTTAGACATCTTCTGCCCGTGCCCGTCCTGGATCATCGCGTGGATGAACACATCGCGGAACGGCAGATCGCCGCCCTTGAAGTAGCGGTTGAACATGACCATCCGCGAGACCCAGAGCGTGATGATCTCCCGCGCGGTGCAGAGCACGGACGTCGGGTTCCACTTGGCGAGTTCGGCGGTGTCGCCCGGCCAGCCGAGTGTTGAGAGCGGCCAGAGCGCGGAGGAGAACCATGTGTCGAGGACGTCGGGGTCTTGGATAAAGTTGGATTTATGGAGCTCTTCTTCAATATCAGGGCGGTCTGGCGGAACACACACGAAAGTTGTCCATCCGCCTGTAGCTTCATTATAAAAATTTTGATTTGCTGTTTCGTTAAAGGGAAAACTCTCTGGATTCCATGGCAAATTTGGCTCTACCCATGAAGTTTTTTGTTTATCTTTATTTTTTTCAAAACCCGAAAGAGTACATGACCATACCGGAATCCGGTGCCCCCACCAGAGTTGGCGTGAGATACACCAGTCGCGGATGTTTTCGTGCCAGGTCTGGAAGGTCTTGGCGTAGCGCTCGGGGGTGAAGGTCAGGCCCGCATCACCGCTTCCGAGAGAAGAGGTGGGATGGGCGTCCCGCCCGTCACGAGCCCCAGTGGATGTGTAAGCATATTCCTCTGGCCGCTGAACCAGACCAGCTTTCACCGGGTTGAACTGCATGTAGTTCCACTTTTCGGTGAATTCTTCCTCATCGCGCATGATCCGGTCGAAGTATTCTTGCTGCCAGAGAGGACCTTCCCGCTTATATCTCTTGTTCAGTTCATGGGCGGTGTAGCTTTTGATGCTGTGCAGCAGTTCTTCGAGCCTGTGATAGGTTCCATCATGCTTTTTGCTCGGTGTGATAAGCAGATGGACATGATCGGGCATCACTGTGACGAGGTGGACCGTCACACGATCGCCGTGCCAGTGCATGCAGGCATCTACAACGAGTTGGCGGTCTTTGTCTGGCAGTTGGCCTTTGAGCAGGCGGAAGGTCACAAAATAGGTGCTGCCACCGAGTTGCCAGTGGGGGAGATGGCGTTGATGGATTTTAAGAGGGTTCGTGACGGGCGGGACGCCCATCCCACCTGAGGCAAAAGCCTCGTCTTCTGACGCCTGCCGCTGTGACTCGGACATCGCGCGCAGCGCTTCGCCCTTCAACCGATCGTCCGTCACCTTCACGTACCACTGGTCGGTGTAGTAGGGCTCGATCGGGACGTGGCTGCGGTAGCTGTGGCCGACGGCGTGGCGGTAGGGCTTGACCTCGGCCATGAGGTCGTTGGCTTTGAACCACTTCACGATTTGTTTGCGGGCTTCTTCGCGGGCTAAGCCGACAAGCGGCTTGAGTACTTCGTTCTCGGCCGGGTTTTCTTCGGCGGGCCAGCCGTGGTCGATGGAGATCGACGCGTCGGGGGCCATGACGTTGATGATCGCCAGGTCGTGGCGGGTGCCGATCTCGTAGTCGTTGGGGTCGTGCGCGGGGGTGACTTTCAGGAAGCCGGACGCCATGCGTGCTTTACTGTCGTCGCTGTTCTCGTCGGGGATGACCACGTAGTCGTCGCCGACGATGGGGATGACGCGGTTGACGATGGGCAGCTTGACGAACTGGCTGATGTACTTGGCTCGCGGTTCGTCGTTGGGGTTCACGGCCACGGCGGTGTCGCCGAGCATCGTCTCGGGACGCGTCGTCGCGACGGTGGCGTATTCGCCAGTGAGGTTGCCGTCGCTATCACAGACGGGGTACTTCATGTAATAGAAGTTGCCGTCGATGTCTTGCATCTCGACTTCGTCGTCGGCGAGCGCGGTCTGGCTGACGGGGTCCCAGTTGACCAGGCGTTTGCCGCGGTAGATCAGCCCGTCTTTGAAGAGCTGAAAGAACGCTTGGCGCACGGCCTTGGCGCACTGATCGTCCATGGTGAAGCGCTGGCGGTCCCAGTCGCACGAGCAGCCCATCTCTTTGAGTTGGTTGGTGATGGTTTGTTCGTACTCGTCTTTCCAGGCGGTGATTTTATTGATGAATTGGCCGCGGCCGTCTTGCCCTTCGAGTTCCATCTGTTTGTGTTCTTTGAGCGCGGGCTTGCCTTCTTGTTGGAGGCGTTTGTCGACGATGGATTGGGTGGCGATGCCGGCGTGGTCCGTGCCGGGCATCCAGAGGGTGTTGAACCCGCGCATGCGGTGGACGCGGGTGAGCACGTCCTGCAGCGTGTTGTTGAGCGCGTGTCCGAGGTGCAGCGCGGCGGTGACATTGGGCGGGGGGATCACGATCGAGTACGGCTCGCCGTCGCTGTCTGGCGAAGCGGCGTAGGCCTTGGTGTCGAGGTACTTTCTGAGGATCGCCGGCTCGACCTGCGTCGGGTCGTACATCGGCGGGAGTTCGGTGGCTTTGGATTGGCTGTCGGTTGCGGTCATGACAATGCGTATCGTAATCGAGTGGGACACTCATAGCTCCGGGTGGAAACCCGGAGCAGTTAAAAGTTCTTTAGGGCGGATCGATTGTTCGTTGATGCTCCGGGTTCGCATCCGGAGCTATGAAAACGATCACTCCAAACCCAACAGCGGGATCAGTTGAGTCAGGTCTTTGTCGTTCACCGCGACGTCGGCCCGCTCCTGCACGGTCGGCTTGGCGCAGAACGCGATGCCCAACTCTGCCGTGGCCATGACTTTCAGGTCGTTCGCGCCGTCGCCGACGGAGGCGGTGTGTTGCATGTCGATGCCCCAGCGCTTAGCGAGCGCGACGAGGTGGTCGGCTTTCGCTTGCGCATCGACGATCGGGCCGAGGGTCTTGCCGGTGAGTTTGCCGTTGTCGACTTCGAGGTCGTTGCAATGAAACACATCGACGCCGAGCCGCTCGGCGAAGCGGGAGGCAAAGTAAACGAACCCACCGGAGAGGATCGCGGTCTTGACGCCGTTTCGCTTGAGCGTATCGATCAGCGTCTGGGCCCCGGGCATGAGTTCGATGCGGTCGTAGACGGTTTCAAGGACGTCGATGTTCAATCCTTTAAGTAATGCAACGCGTTGGTTCAGCGACTGGGTGAAGTCGATTTCGCCGCGCATGGCCGACTCGGTCACCGCGGCGACCGCTTCGCCGACGCCCGCTTCTTTGGCGATCTCATCGATGCACTCGGCTTGGATGAGGGTCGAGTCCATATCAAAGGCAACGAGTTGATAGGCTTTGGTCGGCAAACCGGATTTCCTATCGCTCCGGGCTGTAACACAGAGCGGTTGTCAGTTCTCTTTGGCGCATCGATGGTTTGTGGCTGCTCTTGGTTTCCAGCCGGAGCTCAACCGCGTGTCATCGTTTTCGCTTTTTGCGCTGCTTGTATTTCGACTTCTGCTTGGTCGAGCCTTTGCGAGAGGGCAGGCCGGCACCCTGTGCCATGGCGGCCATGTCGGGTCCGCTCATCCCGGCCATGGCTTTGACCTTGCCCATCGCGCCGAGGCCGGACATCTGTTGGCCCATCGCGCTGACCATCTCGAAGCCCTTGACGAGTTGGCTGACGTCTTTCTGATCGACGCCGGAGCCCTTGGCGATTCGCCGGCGCCGGCTGTTGTCGAGGATGTCGGCGTTCTTGCGTTCGTCGCGATTCATGGACTGGATCATGGCCTCGGTGCGGTCGATCTGTTTCTCTTCGATGGGCAGGTCTTTGAGGGCTTTGCCGATGCCGGGCATCATGCCGAGCAGCGACTTCATCGAGCCCATCTTGCGGATGCGCTTGAGCTGCTTGAGAAAGTCGTCCATGGTCATCTTGCCCTGTTCCATCTTGGCTTGGAGGGCGGCGGCTTCTTCTTCGGTGACTTGTTCCTGAGCTTTTTCAACGAGGGAGACGATGTCGCCCATGCCGAGGATGCGCGAGGCGATGCGGGTGGGGTGGAACGGTTCGATCGCGTCCATTTTTTCACCGACGCCGATGAACTTGATGGGCTTGCCGGTGACTTCTCGGACGGTGAGCGCGGCGCCGCCTCGGGTGTCGGAGTCGAACTTCGTGAGTACGACCCCGTCGAGTTCGAGTTGGTCGTTAAAGGCTTTGGCGGAGTTCACGGCGTCCTGCCCGGTCATCGCGTCGATCACCAGCAGGATGTTTTGGGGCATGAGCGCGGCGTTGACGCGGCGTAGTTCGCCCATGAGGTCGTCGTTGATGTGCAGTCGGCCGGCGGTGTCGAGGATAAGCACGTCGACGTTGTTCGTTTTGGCTTCTTTGAGCGCGTTGCGGCAGACGTCGACCGCGACGCCCACGGCCTTGCCGTACTCGGCGCACTTGTCCGGCTCGCCGTAGAAGCTGACCGCCCCCGTGCCTTCGACTTCGCTTTCGACCTGTTCGGAGAGGACCTGCAACTGCGTGACGGCGGCGGGGCGTTGGAGGTCGGCTGCGCAGAGCATGACCTTCTTGCCCTTTTTCTTGAGGTATCCGGCGAGCTTGCCGCAGGTGGTTGTTTTGCCCGAGCCCTGTAGCCCGCACATCATGACGATCGTCGGGCCGGGGCTGACAAAGAGCAGTTCCTGTTCCGCGGCGATCGTGCCGGGCTGATACGCGTCGCCTTGCTCGGCCGCCTCGACCGCGTCGTCGCCGCCGAGCAGGCGGACCAACTCGTCGTGGACGATCTTGATCATCTGCTGCCCGGGTTCGACGGCCTTCATGACCGATTCGCCGAGCGATTGGTTGAGAACCTTTTCACAGAACGACTCGGCGACTTCGTAGTGCACGTCGGCTTCGAGGAGCGCGGTGCGGACGTCGTCCATGGATTCGCGGACGTTGTCTTCGGAGATCTCGGCCTTGCCGGAGAGCTTGCGGAGTGCGTTTTCGAATTTATCGGAGAGGTTGCCGAGCATGGGTGAGGTCTCTGTGTAGGTTCCGATTCACAGCGATCGCGCGTCGCATCGCGCCGGGTCGTGGAACGGGGTCATGAGCGGGCTTTGATCGGAGCCGGGCGAAGATTGTAGCGGACGCGGCGTTGAACGGTGCGGCGACCATAGCCGGAGACCTACGGGCTCCGGACGCCGAAGCAGTTGATGCCTTCGACCGATTCGTCGTTCTTACGTCTCAAGCCCATCGGTCCCCGGCTATTTTTGCTGTTATGTTTGTGACCGCTCGACGGCGATTTACGATGCGTTCGGATCGACATCCGACTTTTTCTTCTGAGGACTTTGTCATGCTGACACGATTGCTATTTGCGTTGACCTGTTTGCTTGTGGGGGCGGCGCTGTGGAATGAGACCACGGATCGGGCTTTGGCGTGTTGCATGTTGCCGGAGGATTATCTGGGGCACGTGGGTCAGGCGGAGCAGGTCGGGCTCTTGATTCATCGGGACGGGTTACAGGATTTGATTCTTGGGATTCGGTACGAGATCACGCCGGACGAGCATGGCGCTTTGCCGAGCAAGCTGACGTGGTTGATCGCTTTGCCGAGCGAGCCGCTCGCTGAGGATGGATATGGGTTGGCGGAGGCGTCGCTGTTCGACGAGTTGAGTGGTTTGGCGGCGCGGACGCTGGTGCGTCGTTTGCCGCGGCCTGAGCCGAAGTCAACGGCGATGGCCGAGGGCGTCGAGGAAGCGGTCGAGGAAGCGGCGGACGGCGTCGAGTTGGGTCGGGCGGTGAAGATCGGGCCGTATGACATTCAGCCGGTGCGGGGGGTCGGGCAGAACGCGCTCGACGGGCTGAACGACTTTTTGGAGCGGCGCGGCTTTCCCGTCGAGGACCCGGCGCACATGGCCTGGTTCGTTGAGCACGGCTTCACGTTTCTCTGCATCGAGGTCAATCCCCTCCCGGGCGAGGGTGCGCTGCCCAGCGGCGATGCGCTGCCTCCGCTTCGGGTGCGGTTCGAGACCGAGCATCCGTATTACCCGCTGCGTTATTCGAGTCAGCAGGGCGATTTCGACTTGTCGCTGTACACGCTGACGGATCGGTCGATCGATCTTGCGCGGAGCGCGTACGTGTTGCAGGCGATCGGCTGGCAGAACACGCCGGGCAGCTACTTCGCGCCGTATCGGTGTTGGAAGGCACCGCAGCGCGTGGCGACGGAGACGATGTTCGACCGCTGGTGGGCTTTGGAGTCGATGCCGGCGTCGTCTCGAGAGAGGCTCGAAGCGATCGACGCGTGGTCGTTTGGTCTGTTTCTCGGTCGGCCGAATCCGGAGCACCGCCCGATCGCGTCGTGGACCGGGGACTGCTATTTCACGTTGAAGGGGCAGAACGCCGCGCCGTTGGGGACCGTGGCGAAGTTGGCGGAGTGAATCGCTGATCCGCGCGTTGTAGCCGTAGAGCGGACTTGCGCGCTAGATTTCGTATCGCTGTCGGATGAGCCTGCCGACGGTGGTGCCGGCCTCGTGTCGGGCGAGGTGGAAGGCGTATTGAGCGTGCAGGCACTTGATCGCGTCGTGGTTGGCGACGCCGCCGATGCCGGAGTCTTCGAGCACGGGCTTGAGCGCGAGCTTGTTGGCGATCTCTTTTTCCTCGGGGTTGAGGACGGCCCAGCGGGACATGGCGTAGAGGACGTTGTCGGCGCGGTGCTGTTCGAGTCGTTCGCCGTCGGCTCGGAGCGCTTCTTCGATTTCGCGGACGCCGCCTTGCCTTTCGATCTCGGCGATCTTGGCGCTGATGGCGGGATCGACGAGCCAGTAGAGCGTGGGGAAGGGCGCCCAGCGTCGCTTTTCCTGAACGAGGGGCAGGTTGGTGATGA
>JBMYUK010000115.1:5782-7585 GCA_049605275.1 Phycisphaeraceae bacterium | reverse complement strand
CCGCGACAAGATCACCAGCGACCTGCTCGAACGTGCGTTCCAATTGAAGTGGGAAAGCGAGATCCTCAAAGACGATTTTGCCGCGGCGACCGCGACGTGCCAGGCCTTCAATCGCCTCTATCCTCAGTCGGTTTTGGCGGATCAGGCGCTCATGGCTTTGAGTCAGGCCCTCGCGGAAGCGGGCGATTACGACGAAGCGGTCGCCAGCTACAAACGCGTCCTCGCGCTGCAGAACCCGGTTTCCGCGGCCCAGGCGCAGTTCCGCATCGGCCAGGTGCTCCAGCAGCAGGTCGAGGCCGAGTTCGACGACGAGCACAACAGCAAGTGGACCAGCACCGGCCTATCGAAGAAGAGCGCGCGTCAGCGCGCGATGGCCGGGGCGATCGCGGCGTATCGCCAGACCTATCAGGCTTATCCCGAGAGTCCCTACGCAGCCAACGCGCTGAGCGAAGTGGTTCGGTTTTACGTCGAGACCGAGGACTTCGCGCAGGCCGATGACCTGCTCGAACAAGTGTTCGCGGATTTCCCCGACGCCCCGTTTCTCGACGAGATGCTGCTGATGTGGGCCCAGGTCGCGTTCCGCATGGGCGATAGCGGTGTCGCACAGGAAAAGCTCCAGCAACTGATCTTCGACTATCCCTCGAGCAGCCACGTCGGCGAAGCGCAGAAGAAACTCGCGGCACTGAAAGCAGACGAATGAGACGACGCGATTCATCATTTCGATCCACAAGACGAGCGGCCGGTGCTGGCCTGTTTGTCGTGCTCTGCGTGACCGCGACGCTCGCCGTCGCTCAGGTTGGCTTCGAGCAACGCCGCGAAGCGGTGTCCGTCGCAACATCGACGCAGCCCGAGTCGGCGATCCTTGACTTACTCAAGGCCGGGATCGACGAGGATCAACCGACCCAGGCTTTCGCGTTGACCGAGCGCTGGCTGCGCGACAACGTCGCGAACGATCCGATGCTGTTGTATCGCTCGGCGAAGGCCGCGGAACTCAGCGGCGACTGGTCCGCCGCGGTCGCGCTGTATCGCCAGTACCTCAAGCGAGCCGACTTGACATCGCCCGAGGCGTCCGACGCCGTCCTGGGCGCGTACCGCATTCAGATCTATCACCTCGATGCGTCCGACGCGGCCTATGCATTCGCCCGATCCGACGGCCATCGCCTCGTCACCAATGCGACGGCGCGCCAGTTCGATCGCTGGTTTCTGGACGAAGCGAAACGCCGTAAAGATCGCGAGGCCGTCGCCAAACGCCTCCATGCCCTGGCCGAGAATAAGGTCGGCGACGACCTGCTCGCCGCGCTGTATCTCGGCGACTTTCGCTGGCTCTTAAACGCAATCGATGACGGTCGGCTCGACCAATCGCCGCTGACGCCCGAACTGGTCGAAACGACCAAAGCGCTGGCAAAAGCGATCACGTTCGATCGGGAACTGACGCTGCTGCTCGACTGGTCGGTATCGGTCAAGGCCTACAACACGGCGATCCTCGACGGAGGCCAGCCCGCACCGCCCCTGGCCGAGGCGCAGGCGCTGCTCAATGCGTACCCCCGACACGCCGAGCGGGTGCAACTGGGCTGGGCGGGCGGCAACACCGGTCCGCATTATCGCGGGGACGCGAATCGATACTGGTTACGCGACCTCGAAGCCAAGCTGACACCGATCCGATCGGCAGTCGAAAAACTCGATGCGCTTGCGCAAGCAGACTACGACAAGACCCTCGCCGCCGACTATTACAGCGGTCGGCCGCGGCTTCTCGACGCGCAAGCCTCGCGGGCATGGGTGCTGAAACACCCAGCACGCGCCAAC
>JBMYUK010000115.1:0-5772 GCA_049605275.1 Phycisphaeraceae bacterium | reverse complement strand
AGCAAGACGGCCCCCGTACTCGATTTCGATTGGCACCGAATCTCGCACGACGAGGCGAAGACGCTCGCCCCGCTTCTTCAGCATCATCCGAGTCCGCAGGCAGCCGGCATCCGTGCCCTGGCTTCGGTCGATGACATCGCGGAACAACTCGATCAGGCGGTTGAGCACCTGCTTTCGAAAGAAGTTTGGCGTCTGTCTCCGAGAGACGTCGTCTCCTACATCGACCGGCTCTGGCACCACGCCGGCCGACCGGGCGGCAACGCCAAACGCGACCAACTCGTCGCGTTGGCCAAGCCGCTTCAAAAGCAATACAACGACAGCCTTGTTAAGGCGGAGGACCCGCTCAACAAGCGCATCGCGGCGTTCAACCGACTCTGGAAGGATTACCGGTCCGACCAGCCCGGACAGGTCCATCTCGAAGCGAAGCTGTTTCACACGCTCATCGTCACGCCCGAGGCGCTTGCAGACCTGCTCCGCGATCCGAGTCTCGAAGCCAAGTTCCTCGCCCGCCGCGTGATGAACAGCGGCAGAATGGAGAGCGACTCGGAAGCGTGGGCGCCGTTTCGTTCCGCTCGTCATCTCTACACCGACCGGTATGAGCCGTGCTTTATCGAGCAGGCTCGCCGCTACTACGGCGGATTGGACAGACTGATTCGCGATGAAAAGCAATATCGCCCGCACCCCCTCGGCCCGTCATTTCATCGGCTGCTCGAGGAGCAACTCAAGGCAGACAGCGTCGAGCCTTGGGTGGTCTTCGGTTGGCTTAATACGCAGTTTCCCGAGGACAACGCGGCGTCCATCGCGCTGATGCAGAAATTGTTGCGATCGCCCGCGTGGAAATCGCTGCCGTTCGAAGCGCGTTTCGGGGCGCGGATGTGGTTCGAGAGCGCGGCCATGCCCGACGGCCAGGCTCGTCTTCTCGCTGCGGCGGACCGCGAGTTGATTTGTCGACCGCTGCTCGAACTGGCCGAGAACGCCGACGCCACGGAAACCGCCGCCGCGCTGCGGGCAACGCTCGTAGGGCTCAAGGCCTCCCCGGTCCATCACGACATACTCGGTCTCGAGCGTCTGGGCAAAGTGGCCGAAGAGGTCTTCTACGACCCGCTGGTCCTCGAACACCTCTACGATTTGGTCGGCCCGATGCGGTCGTTCGCGACAGACGGCGACTTCGGCAATCGTCTGCTTGCACACATCAGCGAACAGCGGGACTGGGGAATACTGCATCGCGTCGCGGCTTATCTTTGGCGAGACGTCGAGGTCAACCATCGCAATCTGCCGCGCGTGATCGCATTGGCAGATGAAATTACCGAAGCAAGCCCGTCGGCGTCGCACACTCTCGCACGCATCGGCCTGCAGACGATCGCACGCCATACACGCGGCCACACCTACTACAAACGCGACACCGACATCCCGAAGCTGAGCAACATCCGGGGCAAGGCTGCCTTGGCGATGGGGCTGGTTGAGATCCCGGTGCCGCCGACCGACCCCGCCTATCCGATTTATCAATCGCAGGCGGATTACCTCACCGGCAACGAAGACAGCGCCCGAGCGCTCCTGCAGGCTCACAGCGATCGATTCCTGCCGGTGCATCGCGAGCTATCGATTCCTTACATCTTGTGGGTGCTGCGGGAGACGATCAACACGCGAGATGAGGAGTTGCAGGAAAGCGTCGCCAAGGCGCTGCTCGCGTGGATGCAGGCGTCCGAAAGCGCGTTTTCCATCGAGCAGCGCATCGCGCTGGAGATCGCCTACGGCGACATCGCGCTGCAGCGAGGCCTCTTGCCCGAGGCTCAGCAGATCTACTCGCGTATCCGTCGAAACGAGGCTTACGCCGCTTCGTTTGACCGGTATCAAGCCGCCTTGCGTCTCGCTCGGGTGCAGCGGATCGCGCGCGACTTCGACGGCGCGCTGCAGACGCTGATGGAACTGGACGCCGAAAAAATCCCGCGATTAGTTACGGCGGCTCACTATGCGCGGGCCGAGGTTTACTACGCGATGGAGGAATATCAGGACGCGGCCGAGCAGATCGCCGAGGTCCTGGAGCGCGATCCGAATCACGCCGACGCGACGATCCTCCGCGGCCGAGTCCAACTCAAACTCGATCGCCTGATCGAGGCGACCGAAGTCGAACTCGGCTCGGCGACCGCCCAGGCGTCACTCGTGCCCGGCGAGATGCTCAAGGTCACGCTCAACGACCCGACGCTCACCGTTTCGAGCGGCGGCACGGACATCGAAGTCGTCGTGACCGCGACCTCCGGCGATCGCGAGTATCTGCTGCTTAGACAGTTCGGCGATCAGAAGACGAAGTATCGCGGCGAGGTGCGTACCGCGCTCGGCGAGCCTTCGCCGGATGACGGCGTGCTGCAGGTCATCGGCGACGACGAAGTGTATTACGACTACTCCGAGCGCTTCCGCGCGAAGATGGTCGAACTCGAAGAACGCCGCGGCGGGCCGATCGCCATCGCATCCGATGCGTTGCTGATGGCTTCTTCGCGCGTGCTTCTCAGCGAGAACGAGCAACGCGCCGCGGACCTGGAGCGAGCCACCGCGGAATTGAGCCGAGGCAACAACACGAGCAGCCTGCAGCGAAGCAATCCCGAGCGGTATGCGGCGCTGTTGGAAGCCGCCGTGGAACGAGCGAATCGGCTGGCGATCCAGACGCGCGTCAAACCCGGCAATCCCATCTACGTCCGTGTCATCGATCCCGATCGCGGACGCACGGCGACAATCGACGAACTCGCGGTCAGCGTTTCGGCCTCCAGCGGCGACACGATCAGCCGCGTCGTCCTGAAAGAAACCGAAACCCACAGCGGCCGATTCGAAGGAACGATCCAGACCGTCGCCGCTCAGGCGATGGCGCGGGCGACGTCGTCCGAAACCGGTCGCAACCCCAACATGGTCATCAGCCCGAAGGCCGACTATCCCGCCTGGCGTCCGATCGTGTCCGACGACGAGCAGACTCCCGCGTTCACCATCGACCTGAACGACAACGCTGACATCGGTCGGATGACGATCACGAGTCAAGACGCGGGCTCAAAACTGCGAGCCTTCGTCGTCGAAACCGGCACGCGACTCGACGAGATGACGCCCGTCGCGATCTATCCGAACAACCCGATCGCGGTCGACAAGCCTTGGCATCCTTCGGTTGTTGTGATGAACGACGACGATCGATACCACAACACCAACGACCGCTCGGTCTACGACTTCCAGGCAATTCAGCGGCACGTGGCCACCGGCTGGCTCACACAACAATACGCCTTGGCCGCGGCGGATCATGTCGCCGGCCCGTCTGAGGCATTCACCCCCGAGATCCCCGGTCGGGTCGAGTGGAAGCGGCAAAACCGGCACAATCACTCGCACGTGATCTATCGATTCCGGGCTTACTTTTACGAGCCGGTGACGGTGACCCGGCGGTTCAAACTCGCATTCGATCCCTTCGAGATGCCGGACATGCACCCGAGCGTCGCGCACCCCGCTGAGTTTCTGCTGGCGGTCAATGGCGTGCCGATCACCAGCGCGGATTCGCCGGACAAGCTCGAAGGCGCGATCGAACTGAGCCCGGGCCTGCACCGCTTCGAGATCTGGGCGACCGGTTGGAGCGGGCGGATCGGTTTTGGCCGCGGCGTGAAGCTGCTTGCCAACCTCGACGACGAAGACCAACTCGTTGCCTGCCCCGACGCGTTTTTCGATCCCGCCAACTTCCCGCCCGACGCGATCACCCACCGCAACGCGCCGGGAACGGTGGCGTCGTCCGATGACGGGACAACGTTCGACGTCTCATTCGCCGATGACTCGCGTGCTCGCCTGATCCGGCTCGTTTTAGTCGATTACGAAGGCTCGGCGCCCGCGATCAACCGCATCACACTCGACGCGCCAGGCGGGGAGAAGCTGCTGCCCGTAGCCAACGATTTCGCGGAGCTTCGAAAGAACGACCGGCTCGAGATTGTCACCGGCGACACAGTCGCGATCCGTTACGTCGACGATCGCTTTGTCACCAAGGGCATGCAGCGACACGAGCGGCTGCTCGACGTGTCGTTTACCAACGGCGAGGTCGAATTCGCCGACATCGATCCGCGCATGCAGCGCGGCGCGATGCGGCCTTATCACGAGACGCTGCTCCGCTTTGTCTTGGATCAGCCGCTGCCCGTTGTCATTCACGACGCAGACATGGACGAGACGACGGACCCCGACAAACTGACCTGCACGATCGAGAACGATCGGGGCGAGACGCGGACGATCACACTGACCGAGACGGGCCCGTCGACCGGCACGTTCCGCGGCTGGATCATGCCCGTTGCCCGCGCGACCGAGAAGCCGACGGAGATCCGCGTCGATCAGGGCGGCCGACTGGTGGCCAGCTATCGCGACGCTGAGAACCTCGTCCCCGGCGTGCCTTACGACCGCGTCGCGACGATCGTGCACGCCGCACCCGCTAAACCGCGGATCGAAATCGCTCACGCCGAGATCGGCCCGTTCGAACCCGAAACGCTACCCAATCCGAGTTGGGTCCCGCGCGTCCTGCCGCTCAACGAAAACCTCGAGCCGCCGATCATCGGCGGCGCCCGAAACGAACGGCGAGACACCCGCGATCAGATCGCCACCCGCTATCTGGTCACGAAGTCCTTCGTCGGTTCAGACGACGCGCCGCCCGATGGAATCAAAGTCATCCACGGCCGACACATGAAGGTCGAAGTCGTCGCGCCGCAGTTTGCAATCGGCGAAGCGTCCATACTCGAGGTCTACGTGCAAACCGAAAGCGGCCGAAAATCGCTCGGCAGCGCCGGCACCGGCGGCTTCAACATCAACGCGCCCGGCACGATGCGATTCAGAGCGAGCCTTGGCGCGGGCGACCCCGGACCCATTTCAACCCTTCAACGCGGCGGCTACCACGACGTCTTCGCCGGCCGTAGGGGAAGCGCCTTTGAACGGATCCGCACCAGCCAACGCGAGGGGCGATTCCGGCTCGTGGTGCCGCTCATCGTCGGCGACGAGCCGAGCGAAAGCTACGCCGACCCCGAAGCGTTCAAGGAGAAGTACAGGGGCCAGGGCGTTCGCTTGCCTTACGGACTCGTCGCCAAGGCCGGCGAAACGATCTATCTCGGTGTTCGATATCGCGACGCGGACAATCTGTTGCAATGGGCGACGTCTTCCGCGAAGGTCGTCACGCGCCCGATGCTCGACGTCATGCAGGAAGACTACCGCAGCCCGATCACCGCGGCACACGTGGGCGAGAACCTTCACCTCCGCGTCGTCGACCCCGGCCAAAACAAGACCGATGCCCGAGACATGCTCCGCGTGTACATGGCCTCGAAGTCCGGCCAGAAGCACTACGCCATCCTCCGCGAAACCGATTTTCACTCCGGCATCTTCAAAGGTGTCTTCCAGCTGACCTACACCAAGGCGCAGCTCGACGAAGCGATCGGAGAAGAAGGCTACGACGTCGCCAGGCTCGGCTTCCCCGTGGCGTATGGCGACACCGTCGGCGTGCGATACACCGACGGTCAGGGCAGAAAGACCGATACTTCCTTCATCGAGGTCGCGAAGGGGTCCGATGGCACGATCGCGCCTTTCTCCAAGCGGTACGACGACGCGGAGTCGGCGATGCAGACGCAATTCGCGATGGCGGAGAGCTATCTCGAACTCGCGCGCCGGTATCGCAAACTCGGCGAAGACGAGCGGGCCGACCGCGGCTTCACCCGCGCCAAGCAGCTACTTAACAACACCATCGCGCAGTTCACCGAGCCCGAGACGCGGGCCCACGCGGAGTTCCTG
>JBMYUK010000114.1:0-7605 GCA_049605275.1 Phycisphaeraceae bacterium | reverse complement strand
AGCCGAGCCATCGGCCGCGGGGACTCCTTCGTTTGCGAGCGGCGTGGGCTCGGTTTCGTCGCTCGGCCCGATCAACGCAATCGTCAGCAGCACGCCCACGACGAGCAGGGCCGCCGCGCCGAGGCCCCTAACCACGCGCGCATCGCGCAAGGCGAGTCGGGCGGTGTAGCCCAACAGCGGGAGCACATCGCCCCAGCGGATCGACGGGCTGGACTGGTTTTGGACCTTGGGCTCGATCGACTGGTACAGGGTGAATACCGAATCTGTTTCGGGCTCGGGCTCGTCGTTGGCCAGGACAGACGCGATGGTGTTGTGCCGATCCTGTTGGTCGGCGGTGTGCGAGATCGCCAGGTCCAAGGCCGAGAGCTTGAGAAAACGCCGACGCAGGGACGGATCGCCGGCGAGGTCTTCGCAGAGACGATCGAACGCCTCCGGCGTGATCTCACGATCCAAGTAGGCGCTGATGCGCTGATCGAATCTGTCGAAGTCTCGCGTCATCGCTGCTCCTCCGCTTCGAGGCGGGCTTCGATGCACGCAAGCAGAGCGGCGCGGGTGCGCAACAAGAGGTTGGCGACGCCGGCCACGCTGCGCCCGATCCGCTCGCCGATCTGGGCGTAGCTCAGAGAACGAACATAGCGCAGCTCGATCGCGATCTGCGGCGTCTTGGCCAGGCGGTCCATGCAGTGGCGCAGCGACTCGATGTAGTCGTTGACCACCCCGCCGTCCTCTTCGAAATCCGCGCTGAGTTGGGACAGCAGTTCCGGACTGAACGAGAGGTGGCTCTTGCCTTTGCCCTTGTGGTAGTCGATGACTTTGTTCTTTGCGATCGCCATGACCCAGGGCAGAAAAGGCCGCTCGGCATCGAAGCGGCCAAACGAGCGAGCGGCAGCCAGCGCGGTTTCCTGCAACAAGTCCTCGGCGTGCTGCTGATGCCGAACGCCAACCCTGATATAGGACGCGATCACCGGCTGAGCCTGCATCCACAGCAGCGTCAGTTGCTCGCGCTGCGTCACGGGGTCGGGTTGCTGATTCGGACGAGAATCCACGCTGAGAAGCTCTTGCAGAAGTGGAGTTAGTAGACAATTTCGTGTTACTACTATTTATTACTGCAAGGTAGGGGCATCATCTCGGTTGATTCATCGATTTTCTGATTTTTCGAGCAAAAATCGCTGGAATGCGGGGTTTTGGATAGTAAAAAGTATCTAAATCAGATCACTGAAAACGCATCCGATGCTCGGCAGGCGGCCGTATAGAAGAAATCGAATTCACCGCATACCCCGAAGTGATTAAATAAATGGTGCGATAAAATTATCATGGCTTAGGCAGGTAGTGATCGTACCAATTGCTCTCCTCGCCCCGGCGAAGTTCACCATCGGGGATGCCTGCGTTTTTCTGCTCTGCCGCCCATGCTGACAACTCGGCCTGCATCTTTGCAGCGACCTCGGGGTATGTCGCGATCAGGTTCTTCGTCTCGTGCTCCGGACTACTGAGATCAAAGAGGTACTTGCGTTCTCCGCCGGCTTGAAGGTACTTCCACTTGCCCTTGCGGATGGCGGACTGGTTCCAGAATCGCCAGAAGATGGATTCATGCGGAGACGCTTTCGCCTCACCCGTCAGGTACGGGATCAGGTTCACGCCGTCTAAAGTGTCGGGCGCCACAAGCCCCGCGAGCGCGACCGCCGTCGCGCCGACGTCCAGGGTGGTCACGGGCTGGTCGTAGACCTTGGCCGCGGGGATCTTGCCCGGCCAGGTCACGAGAAACGGCACGCGGATGCCGCCTTCGGTGAGCATGCCCTTTTCGCCGACCCAGGGGTCGTTCCGCGAGCCGTCCCAGCCCGGGCCGTTGCCGGGCTTATCTTCCATATGAATTTTCAGCGGGGCTCCGTTGTCGCTGATGAAGAAGATCAGCGTGTTGTCGGCGATGTTGTATTGCTCGAGCCGGTCTCGGATGCGTCCGACGCCGTCGTCCATCGCGGCGATCATCGCCAAGGCGATGCGTCGGCGGCGCGGCATGTCGCCAGGGAATCGCTCGAGATATTGCTCGGTCGCGTCCAACGGAACGTGCGGCGCGTAGTAGGCGAGATAGAGAAAAAACGGCTTGTCGTGATGGCGATCAATAAAGGCCAGCGAGGCTTTGGTCTGTATGTCCAGCCGGTAGCCCGGGGCTTTGATTGTCTTGACCGGCCGCACGTCCTTGCTACGGAGGTCATACGACACGCGGTAGTGGTTGATATATCCGCAAAAAACGTCATCGAAACCGCGATGATCGGGCATGTAAGGCGTCTTCATACGAGCGGGGATGCTCGACGGTTTGACCTGCTCGACGATGCCAAGATTCTTCTTGATCCAAAGCCGCTGCTGATGGTTGGGTTCGAGGTGCCACTTGCCGACCATGCCCGTGGTGTAGCCCGCTTCTTGAAGACGCTCGGGGATCAGCACCTCATCGAGCGGCATGGGAATCGTGCCGTTCGCGTCCAGACCAAAACGCGTCTGGTATCGGCCTGAAAGCAGGCCCGCGCGCGAAGGGATGCACTGCGGCGCGGTCACGTAGCCGCTCGTACAACGCACCCCGTCGTCGGCCAATTTGTCCAAGTGGGGTGTCTTGAGATCATCGCGTTGACCCTGCACGCCGAGGTCCGCGTAGCCGTGATCGTCGGTAAAGATGACGATGATGTTGGGCTTGCGCTCCCGCCGATCGTCAGCCAACGCGCTGCTGGATCCCGCCGTGCCAAGCCCGATCAAAGACAGCATGACCATTAAATTCGTAAAATAGTGTTCCATCGTTGTTTTCAAAACCGACTATGTTTCGTGTAGCATTGATATCAATACAGTGATGCGTCGAATTGTTGGGCGCAATGCTCTGCTGATGATTCCGCTTTCCGTTTATATTCAATCTAAACGCTTGTTACCCCAGTCCTTGGGTTTTAGACCTAAGTAAGGTTTTTCGGCATCGGGATCGAATTTCACGTTGGGCAGCGGAACCATCGCGTCGGTCGCTTTGAGGTGCTCATCGAGCAGCGCGCCGAGCCGGGCAACCATCTGTGGCTTGGCCTCGACCAGGTCGTTGCGCTCGCCGAGGTCGTCCTTGAGGTTGTAAAGCCGGTGCAGGTGTTCGTTCGGTGCTTTGCCGTGGTAGTAACGGTAGAGTTTCCAGTCGCCTTGTCGTATCGCGCTGGAAGCGCCGTAGTTCGCGCGCACGCGGTTTTCGTGCGGGAAGTGCCAGTACAGCGTGTCGCGTTCCAGGGTCTGAGTCTTGCCGGTGAGCAGCGGCGACAAATCGATGCCGTCGATCGGTATTCCCGCCTTGGGCTCGACGCCGGCCATGGCGAGGAGCGTGGGGTAGAAGTCGATGCTGCTAATCATCTCGTCGCTGACCGAGTCGGCTTTAATCTTGCCGGGCCAGCTGATGAGGGTCGGCACGCGTACGCCGCCTTCCCACATCGTGGCCTTGCCGCCGCGCAGGGGGAAGTTGTACGTCGGGACCGTCTGGTCGACCGCGCTATACATGTTCCCCCCGTTGTCGGAAGTGAACACGACGATCGTGTCCTCGGCCAGGCCATGAGCCTTAAGCGCATCGAGCACGCGCCCCAGTCCGGTGTCGAGCGTCTCGATCATCGCGCCCATCGTCGGGCAGTCCTGCTTGCCGCGCGGGTCGCTCTTGGCTTTGTATTTCTCGATCAGTTCAGGCTTGCCCTGGAACGGCGCGTGCACGTCGAAGTACCACAAACACATGAAAAACGGGTCCGACTTTCTCTTCGGTTTAGCCAGGTAATCGACCGCCAGATCGGTGAGTAGGTCGTCGTAGTGCGTGCCCTTGGGGGCCTTGGGCAGCAGGTGGTTTTTCGACGTGTTGAAGTACCCGCCGGGCGGCCCGGGGTCGCCGCGCCCCCCGAGGTTGATATCGAACCCCTGACGATCGGGGAAGAACCGCTTTTGCTTGCCCAGGTGCCACTTGCCTAAGAAGATCGTGTCGTAGTCGGCGTCCTTCAAGGCCTCGGCCAGAGTGACATGCTTCAACTCGAGTTGGCGCACCGGATGCACGCCACCCGCGCGAGACCAGGGCGCAGCGGCAGGCTTCAGCTTGCCCTCCTGCTCGGAAGGCGGCAGGTGACCGACCGCCGAGGTGAGCTTCAAGCGCTGAGGGTACTGACCCGTCAGGATGCTCGCCCGCGTCGGCGAACAAAGCGGGCTGGCCGCGTACGCCTGCGTGAAGCGCATCCCTTGCCCGGCCAAGCGCTCCATCGCGGGCGTCTCGTAGTACCGGCTGCCGTTGACTGTCGTGTCCATCCAGCCCAGGTCGTCCGCAAGCACGAAGACGATATTCGGCCGCTTCGCCTCAGCATCAGCCGCTCGCGCAAGCGCGGGCCAAGCCAAACATGTCAGCAAGGCGATCAATACGTGGCAGAGCGCACCTCTGCCGAACGACACGATAAGGCGTTGTTTAATCATCATCGGGTTCGGGAACATCTTTGATCTCCTTAATCAGCCACTTGGCAAAGCCCAGCGTCGAGTGTGGGTCGGTCTCCGGCCCAACCGGCCGGCGACGCGCCGACAAGTGCGGGAACGTATTCAGGTAATAGTGCATCCTGGGATGATGCTTCGGCAGACCCGCCGCCCAATAACGCTTGAGCCAGTCACGCTCGATAAACGGGACGTAATGCTCGGACTTGTAGATGATCGGCCCGTAGTAAAAGATGTACTCCTTGCCCTGGTTCAGCGTCCACTTCGCTCCGCGCACGACCGGCTCGGGCTGGACCCAGCCTTCCTCCAACGGCCAGTGGCGATTGAACTGATGCACCTCCAGGCAGACCCCCTCCATCTTGTCGATGATGGGTTTCACACGCTCATCATCCGCAAAGAACGAGGGGTGCTCGACCATCTGGATCAGCGAATAATCCGCTTGCTTAAGTAGGCCCTGCTCGTGAGCCCGCCTGAACATGGCGCGGATGCTGTCGACGTCCTGCTCGTAGAGGATGCGCGTGTCTTCTTCGAACGGGCCAGGCTTGGCTTCTTCGTGGCCCCGATGGATCGCGAGGCGGTACTCCCGGCAGATCAGGATGTGGCCGATCGTTGCGCCTTGCTGTTCATAGCGGCGCAGAACCCGGACCAATAGGTTCTTCTCGGGGTCCAGATCGTCGCGCTCTTCGCTAAGGCCCCAGTAGTACTCGAGGAAAAGTCGCTTGGTCTTAAAGTCGCCGTCCAGCCAACCCTTGACCGTGTCGATGTGCTCAGCCACAAACGGGTATCGGCCGGCCTGCTCCTGATACGTCGGCGTGCCCGCCCACGACCCGCCGTGGTTGCTTTTGTGGTCGCGCTCGTCCCGTGGCAGCGGACGCAGGCCGACCAGCCCGTGGGTGCGCGATGCCGCTGCGTCTGTTTGATCGTTAAGTTCCCGGATGTAGATGTTCCGCCAGGAGACGCGATATTTCTGGTCGCCCTTCACGCCGTGAACTTGTAGACCGATGACGCCTTCCTGGAAGTCGTCTTTGTACTTCTCGGGGTAGGGCGTGTCGGTCACCGCGTGGCCGTTGATAAAGGTCTTGATGCGATTGCCCTTGGCGACAACCCGGTAGCGGTTCCACTGGCCGTTGACGAAGTGGTCGTGGAGTTTCTCTTTGCGTTCGGTGGACCACCACCCGCCGAGCCCGGCTTCACCGAAGATATAGCCGCCGTGCCTGCCCGAGGTGATCTCGACCTGAGGCCCGCCGATGCGCCCGCCGTATGGGTTCTCCTTCATCACGCGCGAGCGGACTTGGACGCCCGAGTTGAGCTTTTTGTCGTGGAGAAAGACATCAAACACCAACTCGAAGTCTTTATAGGTCTTGGTCGTACAAAGGAACGTGTTACCGCTGCCCTCGGCGGTGGTGCCGGTGATCATGCCGTCCTCCGCGACATAGGTGGCGTAGCCGGACTTCACGACCCACCCCTCGATATCTTTGCCGTTGAAGAGCGCCGTCCACCCCTCTGGCGCAAGATTGCGGGCGGCGGGTGACTCCCCCTCGTGGTTCGATTCGGCAGCAACCACGGATTGGCCCAGTGCCAAAGAGAGCAACATAAAGAGCAAGACCACGGGCAGCGATTGATCGCAACGATTCATAACCATCTCTTTCCTAAGAAGAACTGAATAAATTGGCATTATTGATTTCCCTTTACGAACCGGGCTTGTGCTTATCGAGAAGTTCGAAGAAAGGCTTATAAACGTCCATCTCTTCCCACCGCTCTTTGCGGGTCGGCTGAATCACGCGGCCTTCGAGGTAGTCCTTGCCCACCCGGCTCGCTTCGACGGACACCATGATTTTTTCGGCGCGCTCCACCATCCGTGCGAACCGCTCGGGGTGCTCGCCCGAGACGTCCACCGTCTCGCCGGGGTCAGTCTCGAGGTCGAATAGCTGCCATTTCGCGGTGCGTGACTTGCGCACAGGCATTAGTTTGTACTGACCATCGATGAAAGCGTTTTTCTTGGATGTAAATGGGATCATGCCCTCGCGCGTGGGCGTGTCGCCATCGAACAGTGCCGCGATGCTCTCGCCGTCGTGTACGGCGAGCATCGCTTCATCGGGTAGGCCAAGCAGATCGACGATCGTCGGCATGATGTCCATCGTGGACGCGGGGAAGTCCGTCACGATTGGCTTGATTCGGCCCGGCCACTCGATGATCCCGGGGACGCGGATGCCGCCTTCGTAGTTGCTTCCCTTGTTACCGCGCAGCGGCCCGGTCGAATCCGGGTCGATCGTCAACCCGCCGTTGTCGCTGCAGTACCAGATCAGCGTGTCCTTCTCGATCCCCATATCGCGCAGTCCCGCGCGGAGTTTACCAATGCTGCGATCTATTGCCACGATCTCGCCGAGATGATTCGCGAGCTTATTTCCCTTGCTGTCGGGAAAACTACGAATATCTTCTTTTTCGGCTATAAATGGGGAGTGCGGCGAGCCGTACCAGATCACCACGAAAAACGGCGCGTTGTTTTGCTGGCCGATGTATTCCAGGGCATGGGCCACGACGAGATCCGATGATTCGCCGTCGAGCGGGATGAACTCGCCCATCCGACTCATCAGCGGGTTTTTGTCGAAGTAGTTGGTCGCGGACAACCAGTAATCAAAACCGTAGTGTCCGGGGTGGTTGGGGTCGTCGCCGAGGACCGGGACACCCCGGCCGGAGATGCCGTTGAGGTGCCACTTGCCGAAGTGTGCGGTGCGGTAGCCGGCCTGTTTGAGCGCCTGTGGCAGTGTTTTCTCTTGCAGACAAAGGCGGTGCCCGATGCTCGGCACGCCGGTCCGAGCCGGGGTTCGGCCCGTCAGCACCGAGGCCCGCGTCGGCGAGCAGGTCGAGGCGCCGGCATAAAAACGATCCAAGCGGATACCGTTCGCCGCCATCGCGTCGAGGTTCGGCGTCTTGAGGTGCGGGTGGCCGTTGTACCCGGTCTGCCCCCAGCCCTGGTCGTCCGCCATCACAAGAATGATGTTGAGCTTGCCGATTTCTCTGGCAAACACTTCAATTGAAGTGCCAAACAAAATGATGACCGTCGATATATAAGCGATCAGGGTGATGGCGAATCGGTTTAGCGGGGTATTCATCTTCATTTTTCATCTGCCTCTAAAAAACGCG
>JBMYUK010000113.1:0-7630 GCA_049605275.1 Phycisphaeraceae bacterium | reverse complement strand
ATCGATTTGAATGATGTCGAAAACGCGCGCCGGGCGATCCCCGTGCTTCGGCATCTTCGGCCGGACGTGTATTGATCCGAAGTGTCGAGTTTGTGTATTCGTTTGTATTACGCGACGGACGTTGCGCGAATCTTTTTTACTTCTGTTCTTTACACGCCGATTCATTTCGTGTTCAATAAAGATCCTACCTTTTTGCTGTGTTTACAAGGTAATCCGTTCGACTTACCACACGGATTGCTTCACAGGAGCCAACCGATGAGACGACGACCCGACCCCAGCGGCACTTCCGAAACAGACCCGCAACAGGCGATCGGTCTTGATATCGATCGCGATCGCAACCGCGAAGGCGAGGCGGTGGGCGACGAGATCCGCGCGACGCTCACGGCCTTGATGCCTTGGGGCGTTTCGATTCTCGCGCACGTCGCGCTGATCGTCCTCGCGTTCTTTTTGGTTTGGCAGACGATCGTCGATGAGCCCGGCGAGAGGGTCACCGTTCCGGAACTACCGATCGCCCCGCCGGTCGATTCGTTTGCGAACCAACCGATCGAAGACCCAACGCAAGAGCAGGAAGCGGGCGGCGGCTTGATCGTCCCGATCGCTTCGGAGGTCGAACCGGTCGCGATCGCGCCTGGCTTCGAGATGCCCGCGCCCCCCATCGTGTCGGAGTACATCGGTAACGGGATCGGCCCGAAGATCGATGATGGCAAGGACGACGGCGGCGGCAAGTTCGGGATGGAGACCGGCTCGGCGAGCGATGTCGTGTTCATCATCGACGCCTCGGGTTCGATGGTGGACGTGCTTCCGTTTGTGATCAACGAGTTGAATCGCGTCGTCACGGCGATGCAGCCGAGGCAAGTCAACGGCCGATTGATCTACACGAAGGCGACCGTTCTCTTTTTCAGCGGCCAAGGGGTGTTCGAAGTGCCCGGCGGCGGGGCGACCAAGGGCCTGCGACCGATGACGCCGGCCTTTAAGAACGCGATCCGCGAGTGGGTCAGCCTCGATAACTTTCGATTCGATACCGGCGGGCGGGGTACGGCCTACGTCGATGCGGCGGTGACCCGGGCCCTCGGCTACCAACCCGAACTCGTCGTCTTGCTATCGGACAACCTGACCGGCGGCGGGCAGGGCGCTACGCAACACGAAATCATGCAGGACGATCTGCTCGATCTGATCCATCGGCATAACCGCCACCTTCCCCCGGCCCGGTTCAATACGATTCAGTTTCTTTACGAAGACCCGCTGGTGCGTGCCGGACTCAAAGGAACGCTGCAACGCATCGCCGACGAGACCGGCGGCAAGGCGCGCTTCGTACCCGAGAGCGAATTGTCACGACGCTAAACGATCCTATGCGCCCGGCCGCGCGACTCCGACTCTGACCGTGAAGCCACGATGATTCATCTCAGCCACGCCAATCGACCGGGCCTGCCTCAGCGAGTTATGTGCGCGGCGTTGGGGTGGGTGATCGTGGTGGGATGCATCGCGCTGTGCGCTCGGGCTTCGGCGAGTCCCGGGGGAAGTTCTCTTTCGTGTTCGGCACCGGACGCGGCGGTCGGCTGGGACCCCGGCGAGGCGACGGTGATGCACGAGTTGCATGGCCTAGCCGCAGCGCGGAGCCGATCTACTTGCTTTTGTGCGACGGCGTCATTCTGTCACGCGCCGGTGCAGCGCGGCCGAGACCTCGTTGTCGTGATCGATGCGTCGGGTTCGATGCAGACGCATCTGCCGCTGGTCGTGAACGAGGTGAAGCGGATGGTCGAGGCGTTGAAGCCGACGCATCGGCTGACGGTGGTGACGTTCAGCGGCCGAGGGGTCTGGGAACCGCCGTTCGATCACGGCCCGACGTGTTTGCCGACGTGCACGCCGAAGTGGAAGGCGTCGCTTGTGGATTGGCTGACGCTGGATCGGCATTCGTTCAAGACCGGCGGGTCCGGCGCGACGCATGTACTGGCCGCGCTGGAGCGTGCGGCTTCGTACGAGCCGGAACTGATCTTCGTGTTGTCGGATGGCAGTTTTGGCCGCAGCTACGCGCCTGGGCGCATTGAAATCGGGGCCGATGACATGCTTGCGTCATTTCGTCGGCATAAAGAGTCGCGTCGGCGGTCTAAAATCAATACAATCCAGTACCTGAACGAAGATCCGCTGGCCCGAGC
This sequence comes from Phycisphaeraceae bacterium, assembly GCA_049605275.1. Classification (GTDB taxonomy): domain Bacteria; phylum Planctomycetota; class Phycisphaerae; order Phycisphaerales; family Phycisphaeraceae; genus JAHQVV01. The sequence continues at coordinate 5,477 of JBMYUK010000113.1, read as the reverse complement.
CGGGCGACGTGGTACGCTTCGAGCGTTGGCCGAAGAAACCGGCGGCCGACACAAGTTCGTGTCACGCCGAGAGTTGAACCTCCGCTGAGGCGTCGCGGAGACAAGAAAGGCAGTCTATGTTATTAGGTTTCGCAGACAGCAAAGACAACCCGCCCGCGAATCCGCAGTCCTCGCAGGATCCGGAGCTCGACGAGGAGCTGTTGGAAGAAGAGGAAGAGTCGGTTGGCGATGAGATCGGCAAGACGCTGGTCGCGTTGATGCCGTGGGGCATTTCGATTCTGGTGCACGTGGCGTTGATCGTGGTGGCGTTCTTCCTAGTCTGGCAGACGATCGTCGCGGCGGAGGAAGAGCAGCCCGTGATCCCGAACGCGAAGTTGAGCGATTCGCCGGGCGCACCGATGGTGATCGAAGAGGTTCAGGAACAGTCGGCCGACACGCCGATGACCGTGCCGGTGGTGGATCCGGTGGTGACCAACCCGACGCCGACGGTCACCGACACGCCGATCCCGACGACGCTGGTCGGGCTGACCTATCAGGGCGGACAGTCGGGCGGGCCGCTGGGCAATACGACGGGCAGCGGCGACTTCGGCGCGGATGTCTTTGGCAACGGCGGCAACGCGCGGAACATCGCCTTTATCGTGGACGCCTCGGGCTCGATGGTTGATGTGTTGCCCTTCGTCGTCAACGAACTCAAGCGTGTCGTGAACGAGTTGAAGGCGGCGCAGAACATCACGATCATTTTCTTCAGCGGCGAGGGCGTGTACGAAGTGCCCGGCGGCGGGGGGATCAAGGGGCTTCGCGCGTGTACGCCGAAGTTCAAAGAAGACATTCGCGAATGGGTCACGCTCGAGAACTTCAAGTTCGAAACCGGCGGACGAGGCAGTCAAAACGTCGAGGCGGCGATTTTGCGTGGTCTGAGCTATAAGCCGCAACTCGTCTTCCTGCTTTCGGACAACCTCACCGGCGGGGGCCAGGGTGCGACCCAGCACGAGATTTTTCAGGACGACCTGATGCAGGCCATTAATAAGGCCAACAACTTCAAGCCCGCGGGCGCGAAGTTTAACACGATCCAGTTCCTTTACGAAGACCCGCTGGTACGTGCCGGGCTCAAGGGCACGCTGCAACTGATCGCCGACGAGACCGGCGGCAATTACCAGTTCATCGGGGCGAGGGATTTGAACCTGAAGTAAGCGTCGAAACACGCATCCGGGGGCGGAGACTTTGATCCAATGCCAGAACCATCCATGATGACGATTCGAAGCTCGGCAGGCCGTGTTCTGTGTCTGCTCTCGGCGTTTTGCTTCGCGGTCCTTGCGATCATGCCGGCCTCGGCCGACTCGTTGCAGCGCGAGGGCTTTCCGACGATCGATAACGTGACGCTGATCGGCGTGGAAGACGGCAAGCTCAAGTTCCGCACCGCGGCGGGCGACCGCGAAGCGGCGCTGGAAGAACTCGTTAGCATCTCGATCACCAGCGTCCCCGAGTTCAATGCGGGGCTCGCGGCGTTTAAGGACGACAAGCTCCGCGCCGCGCAGCGTTCGTTCGAAGACGTCTATGCCGGCACGCGCATCGATTGGATCAAGCACTTCGCCGGCTACTACCTGACGCAGGTGTACGACAAGCGGAACCAGGCGGTCGACGCGGCCCAGATTTATTCGCAGTTGGCCGCGTCCAAGGCGGACTTGTACTTTTTGTCCAAGCCGCCGATCGCGTCGCTGGCCGAGGCGGATGAGAACCAGAAGCAGCGCATCGGCGAGCAGATCATGGCCGTGATTCGTGACGCGACCGGCGAGCACCGCACCCTGCTGCGCGCCTACCACCGGCGCGTGGTCGGCGACGACGCGGACCTCCCGCCGATCGACGAGGTCGCGCCGAGCAAAGACCCGACCGATCAGATCAAGGCCAAGTCCAAGCTCTTTCTGCCCGAGCCGGTGTGGAAGATGCTGTCGCGCAGGGGCGAGCCCGAGGGCAAGTGGCAGGCGATCACGCTGCTCAGCCAAGGCGACGCCAAGGCTTCGCTCGAAGCGATCAAGCCCTGGCTCAGCAACCCCGGCGACCTGCCCGAGAAGCTCTTTACGCGCGGCAAGGCTCAACTCCTCCTCGCCGAGGCCGAGAACGACCCGGACCTTTATCGCGACGCGGCGTTGTCCTTCATGCGGATCGTGATCCACTTCAATCGCGCGGGCCAAGCCCACTCGCTCGTCGTGCCCGCGAAGCTCGAGGTCGCATACATCCACCAGAAGATCGGCCGGGACGACATTTATCAGCGACTGCTCGAAGAGGTCTTTCTCGTCATCGATGATGCCGAGGCCTATCCGCAATACCGCAAACGCTACTACGAGATCATCGGAGAAGAGGTTCCCGAAGACGACCAGCCCTGACCCCCGCCTTAACCCGACGCGACGGCTCAAATCGGGCCGATCCCGCCGAGACCCCCTGAACGCTGGCACGAGGCCGGCGAAATCACCGGCAAGACGCCCAACCGCCTGCGCGATGTAGGCGGCGACGTTACGATAAATCTTTCAGAACCCGAGTCCCATGCGACGAAAAGCCCCCAGGAACCCCCCGACGATGCGATCGAAAACGACACTCTCCGCCGCCGCGCTGCTCTCCGCTCTTTGGCCCGCGGCGGCCTCCGCTCAGGAAGCCGGCACGACGACTTCGATGAACTGGTTCCAGGCCTTTATCTGGTCTAACAACAGCCCGATGCTCGGCAACCTCATCGTCGTCCTGCTGCTGCTCATGTCCGCCGTCGTCATGGGCTTTTCGCTGATGCTGATCTTCAAGTTCCGCAAGGATCAGGTCATTCCCGAAGAGACGCGCGACGAGATCGAGCAGCTGCTCGCCGAGAAGAAGTATCGCGAAGCGATCGAGTTCGCGGAAGAAGAAGAGTCGTACCTCGGCCGCGTCGCCAGCGCCGCGTTGAGCGAGGCGGCCAACGGCTACGGCGCGATGGAACGCGCGGTCGAAGAGTCCGGCGACGCCGAGGCCGTCAAGATGCTCCGCCCGATCGAGTACCTCAACGTGCTGGGCAACATCTCGCCGATGATCGGGCTGTTCGGGACGGTCTTCGGCATGATCGTCGCGTTCCAGAAGCTGGTCGAAGGCGGCGGCGGGGCGGACCCGGTCGAATTGGCCGGTGGTATCTCGACCGCGCTGGTCACGACGTTCTGGGGTCTGGTCGTCGCGATCCCCGCGTTGACCGCCTATTCGCTGATCCGAAACAAGGTCGATGCGCACTGTGCCGAGGGCCTGCTCATCGTCGAAGAGCTCATCACGCCGTTCAAGCCCAGCGGCAAGAAGAAGAAGTCGAGCAGCTCGTCTTCGTCGTCGCGCCCGGACAAACCCGCCTCGGCGTGATCGAAGCCGACGCGATGTGATGCGTCGCGGAGAAGAACGACGCACGGACTTATATGCCTTAAACCCCGAGTCTATTTATGTCACAAGTCACTAAACGCGGAGCGGTCGAGCCGAACCTGAACATCACCCCGCTGATCGACGTGGTCTTCCTGCTGATCGTGTTCTTCATGTTGGTGAACAACATCGTGACCGACGAGGTGCCCGAGTTGAAGCTACCGGACCTCGAGGATCCGAATACTTCGACGCCCGAGGGCGACCGGCGCGTGATCGTGAACATCGTGCCCGAGGCCGAGTTCACCGGTGATCCGGGCCCGGGCACGCCGCCGGGCGAGGTGCTCTCGCGGCCGGGGCAGGCGGAGTTCGTGACGATCGGGAATAAGAAGTGGCAGCTGGGCGACGACGGCGCGATGGAAGACTTCCGCGCGTTCTTCGCCAAGACCGTCCAGTCGCGCATGGTGAACCCAACAACCGCGCCGAACATCATGCTCCGCGTCGATGCCGCGGTGTATTACGCCCAGGTCCTGCCCGTGATGACGAACCTGCAATTGGCGATGGCCGAGGCGCTGGGCGGTGAGCTCGCCGCGTCGACGCCTGTGCACCTCGTCGCGTACGTCGGCGAAGATTAAGCAACTGAACCCAGACCCGCCGCACACCGTTAGTAGATAGAAGACCGAGACGATGGCAGAACGCCCCGACAGCCCGATCGCCGACCAGCCCGGCCCGCTCCCCGACGACAGCCCTCAGGAAGAGGTCGTCCATCACGTCTCCACCCGCAAGAAGCGCCGCAAGGGCGTCGGCGGCGAGGACATGGAGCTCCAGCTGACCTCGATGATCGACGTGATCTTCCAGCTGCTGATCTACTTCGTCATCACCGCGAACTTCACGATCGACGAGGGCACGCTCCTCGCGACCATGCCCGGCAACTCGGCCGAGCGCGACACCGAGTCCCCGCCCGACCCGCCGATCCAGATCGACCTGACCACCTCCGACGACGGGGTGACTTACAACATCATGGTCAACGGCCAGCGCATCGATGGCGCGACTAACCTCTCGGCCTACATGAAAAACCGAGTGCAAACCGCGCAGATGGCGACCGACGACATCGTCCAGATCAAGCCCCAAGGCGTGGTCCGCTGGCAGCACGTCGTCAACGTCTTTAACGCCTGCATCTCGGCAGAGCTCGAGAGCGTCGGCTTCGCCCCCTGACCCCGCCCGGGCCGCGACCGGCCCCGTGGGTGCAACGCCCGCATCCCCAAGCCATGAACCGATCCGCCTCCAACCCGATCGAGCCCGCCGAGCCCGGCGACCGACTCGATGGCGTGATTCGGGGGCGATTCCGGTCGCAAAGCCAAGCCGCCAAAGCGATTGTTGGCGGACGATTCGAGCTCAAGCTCACGTCGATGATCGACGTCGTGTTTCTCTTGCTGGTGTTCTTCGTCGTGACCGCGACGTTCACGCACGACGAGGGCACGCTGCTCGCGACGATGCCCGGCGAGATGGATGGCGAAAGCAGAATACATCATCCGATTAACGTCGAGCTGACCTCTGCCGACGACGGCATCAGCTACCACCTGACCGTCGATGGTAGATCGATCGAGAGCGCGACCGCCCTCGCCCAGACGCTTTCCGATCGCGTTCGCCGCGGGCAGATGGCAATCGACGATCCGGTACAGATCAACCCCCAAGGCGTCGTGCGTTGGCAGCACGTCGTGAATGTATTTAATGCGTGCGTCTCGGCCGAGCTCGAGCGGGTCGCCTTCGCACGCTGAGTCAGTGACAACATGCAGCCGGGGCGCTACGATTGCTTAGCGACCCTCACCTCAGAACGGATAGGAATCGCGATGTACAAATTCCGACGACGATGGAAAGACCGCCTGCCCTTCGCGACCTCGACGCTGTTGATCGCGTCGTTCGCTGCCGCGCCCGCGATGGGTCAGATCGAAGCGCTCCGCAACGCCGACGATCAGTACATCCAGGGCCTGCGCGAGCAGGGCATGTCCGATCTGCTCGAACGTTTCAGCGAGGTCGAGCCGCCGGAGGACCCGATCGCCCGTCTCGCGCTCGACGTCTCGCTGAAAGAGTTCGTCTCCAGCGACCTGCTCGCCCGCGCGACGCAG
>JBMYUK010000112.1:0-7650 GCA_049605275.1 Phycisphaeraceae bacterium | reverse complement strand
ATAAAACGCCGCGTCGCTAAGCGGGGTCATCGGCTCGGCGTCGTGTTTCGCCAGATACGCGTCGATGATCCGATCGACGGGATTGTCCCGGCCGTCCTTGGCCTCGGGCAACTCAGGCCGACGCGGCGCGAGCGGCGGCTCGTACGTGTTCTTCGCAAAGGTAAAGCCCTCTTCCCACGCCATCCCTTCGTCGATCCACTGGCTCAGCGTCGCGATCTCCGCGTCGGTCGGCCGCGGCTTGTCGGCCGGGGGCATCGCGAACTCGAGGTCCGGCTCCTTCATGAGCTCGACGACGTAAGACCCCGCGCCGTCGCCGGGCTTCGCGGCTTTTTTGTCCAGCCAAAGCGACAGCGTGTTCATCGAGAACCCGCCCTTGGCCTCGGTCCCGCCGTGACACTCGTAGCAGTGCTTCATCAGGATCGGAGCGACCTCGGTGTGAAAGTCCACCGCTTTGGCGGCGGCGTTAAAGCCAATGCAGCTCAGCAGAGCGGCGAGTGCGATGCGATAAGTCATGGTCGTGGGCCGGGTCGATACGAAAAAATCATGTCCTGCATTATAGAACACGACGCCGAGTAAATGCCGGGCTTACTCGTAGATGAAATTCGCGGTCATCTTCGCATCGGTATCCGACACGAGGCGGACCCAGTGCGCCGAAACGCCCGGCCAGAACTTGAACTCACGCACCTCATCCGGCGACGCGATCAAGCTGCCGAGGGTGACCCAGTCGCCGGTGCCGGTGGGATCGAACTGGATAATAGACCTCGGCGGCCTTGTCGGAGGCGATCTGCAGCCGCTTGTTGTCGTAGCCATACATGAGGTAGGGGTCTGAAGGCTCGTCGGCCTTGACCGGTGATTCATGCCAGGGCCCGCCGACGCCGACGGGTTTGCCCAGTTGCCAGAGTTCGTCGATGACGCCGGCCCAGACCGCGGCCTTGCCGTCGGCCGACCTGATGATCCGATCGTTGTCGGATGCCGGGCCCACCCCGGTGAGCAGCAGCAGCCCGCGCCAACTCGCGTAGTCGTGGATGCGGTAGGGGTGCGAGGCGATCGGACGGATATGCGCGAAGCCCCCGGCGTTGCGCGCGGGCAGTTCGTAAAAGGTCCCGCCCACATTGACGAGGTCGCGCTCCGTCGCCACTTCGCGGACCCGGCGGGCAAAGCCGAGTTTCTCACCGAACGTTTTGTCCTCGGCTCGGTTCGGATTGAGCGGGAGGCGATATCGCTTGCCGTCTTCTTCGACGAGGATCGAGTTGCCATCGACCTTGAGCGGGATGTCGTCGGGGTTGGGCGCGGCGGCTTTTGCTGTCGCGTCGCGGCGCTGCTCGTCGTCGCTCGGCACGAGCTCGAGTTTCTCGTTAAGTAGATAGAACGGCCGATCGTCGTTCTCGCGGTGCTGCGCGACGAGGCCCAACGGCAGGTCGTCGCCGCCGAGCGAGCGGATCACGCCGCCGAGGTCGTTGATTGATTTAGCGGTCGCCAAGCCATTGAAAATCGCTGCGGACTCGGTGGTGCGTTTATCTTGATCTGCATAGTGAAACCACGCGGTGACGTTCTTAGCATTCCGCTTCGGCGTGACGCGGACCCATTCACCGGCCTGTTCTTTGTTGAAGATGTAAGGCACATAGCCGTTGGCGGGGACCTTGACCTGCGCGACTAGATTGTCTTCTTCAGCATCGCCGCCGATCGTTTCGATGATGAACGTGATCGGCTCATCGGTGTCGTGCGCCAGGTGCAGCATGCGGTGGTCGTACCCGGCGAAGAGATATTGTTCGCTGGTGAGTGGGCTTTCCTCTCCGACGTCCTCGTTCAGCCAGACACCGCCGCTACCCAGTGCCGGGCCGAGTTGGCTGAGTTGTTCGGGCTTGACGAACCAGAGATTCGAGTTGGATCGCTGTGGTGCGCCGTGCTCGGCCTTGGTTGGCCGGGTATTAAGGAACTCTTTCTGGGCCGAGTCGTCACAGCCGAGCACGACACGCTCGCCCCATCGCGCGAAGTCGCCGATGACCTTGAGGTAGTTGCTGCGTGGGCGGATGCCGAAGGGATTATCAGCTGAGAAGGTCTTTGGGAACTTCCAGAACGTGCCGTGCATGGTGGCGAGCAGGTTGTCGCCCTCGCCGATCTCTCGGATGCGGGGCCATTCGGTGTTCCAGCCGTGCGCGCCGTCGTAGGTGAAGCTTGCTTTGGGCAGCCGGTAGGTCGCGCTGGTCCGTCCGCCCTGCATGGTGACGAGCAGGATCGATTTATGGTCCCAGCCCAGCGACCAGGCGGGGTCGTTCTCGTTAGCGTTGCCGTAGATGCCGCCCGGGCCGGTGACTTCGGTGAACTGCTCGCGGATCATTAATCGCCAATCCTGGCTGCGGTCAGCGATTGGGTCGTTGTCGCTCATCCCCCAGACAGCCAAGGCACCCGAAGGCGTCATCGGATCGACGCGCGCTTCGCGGCTGTTCTCGCCATTGTTGGCATAGTAGAGAGACCCACCCGCGGCGTAAGCGCCTTTGCCGTGGTAGCCGGGCAGCTTGCTGTTAACCGCATCGTCAAACGTCTTGACCCCGCGGTTGCCATCGTTGATCCAGCACTTGAAGTCCAGCGTATTGACATCGACCTCGTACAGGCCTTCTTCCATCGTTGCGATGTAGAGCTTGTTCGCGGGGTCGGTGAGGTGACGGGCCGTCGCGGTGTGTCGGCCGGGCATCTTGTTGTAAGGGATCACGCGGACGTTGCCGTCCTTGTCGATGAAGTAAGGCCCGATGCTCAGCTGCTGCGACTCACGATGGATCATCCGGTTCGCCGGGGTTCCGCCGATCGACTCGGGGCGGATGATCTTTTCAAGCGTCGGCGTGATCTCGTAAAGCTTGTCGCTCGACCCCTTGGGCTTGTGCGGCGCATACGTGATCACCCACAACCGATCCGCCCAGGGCACCACCGCCCCGATCCCGCACTCGCCCTCGTTGTTCATCACCGCCAGGTGCGGGTAGACGCCACCGATGTTCACCGGCTTGTCCTGGGCGTGAACCCAGGTGGCGGCGAACAACAGACTAAGAACAAAGATTAGCCGGCGGATCTGGACCAAAGCGATCTCCTAACAAATCAAGCCATTGCTGATGGTTTGTGTTTAATGGGTACAAGGATCATCGAAGCGCAGCACAGTTTCAGAACCAGACGTTGAAACCGAGACCATCGTCCCATCGCGATTCCAACTCGTTCTGGCTGTGCCACTGAACATGCCCATCGATATAGCTGACGTTGGCCCCGTCGCTGCTCTTACCGCCGACGATCTGGTCGGGCGGTGTCCCCACGCGTTTCGCCCGTTGATTACAAAAAAACAGTTCGGTTTAGAACCAATACATCCGCGGGAAGCCGCCGTCGTTGATCTGCCGTCGGCCCGCATTCGGCGCCTCATCCTGACCAAGCTCATTGACTTTGCGCCACTCCACCCGGCCATGCGTTATCACCACCAGCCCAGGATGTCGTTACGGGTCTGGTGGTTGTTGTGGGCGTTCATGTCGTTCATGCTGCGCCACTGGACCGAGCCATCGACGTAGCCGAGGTTGCCGCCCTGCCCGCCGACCTCGGCTGGGCTGACGGTCCCTGCCGAGCCGGGCCGCTGCGCATTACCACGCGGACTGTGAGCGACCGAGGTCACCGGCGGGAAGAAGATGCCCTCTTCGTTCACGTCCGCGGTCAACAGCCCCAGGTCCTCAAGGCCGGTGGTACTGTCGGGCCCACCGGTGAGGATCGTGCCGGGCATGGGCTTGTCTAACGACAGTGTCGAGACCCAGGCCAGGGCCGGCGTGCTGTAGTTCTCATGCCTCGGGAACTCGGGGTTGTCGCGTCGGCCAAAGACCATCTGGAACCCGACGCGGACGTAGATCCCGCCGCTCTCTGAGATGACGCGTTTCCAATCGCCGGAACGGTTGGGGCAAAAGAACTCGCCGCGCTGGATATCGACCGCGTTGCTATAGCCCCCGACCTCGCTGGTATCGAGGTACGCGCCCAGCGTATCGAACGCATCGTCATCGATCCACTTCGTGTCACCAAACGGCACGTACAGCCGAGGGAGTTGGCCGTCATCATCGACCGCCGCAGCCGACGCCGCGATCCCGATCTGCCGCTGGTTGCTGGCACAGATCGACCGGCGCGCCGACTCGCGGGCCGAGCCCAGCGCCGGCAGCAGGATCGCGATCAGCAGCGCGATGATGGAGATGACGACCAGCAGTTCGATGAGGGTGAAGGCGCGTCGCATGATGACTCCCTGACTTGATGGTGGGACAGGCATCTTGCCTGTCATGTCTTTTGTCTCTTGCAATGACAGGCTGGAAGCCTGTCCCACCACCCGCTGAAAGGCGCCGCGCCCCTCTCAGAGCGCGGCACCACTTGAAGGAGAAATCGAACTTACGCGCGCCGACGACGCTTGTGCATGCACAGGCCGCCGAGGCCGAGCAGCGCCAGTGAGCCGGGCTCGGGGACGGCGGTCAGTTCGAGCGCGTTGATGTGCTGGAGGCTTGTGCCCTCGAAAGATATTTCGATCGTGCCACCACTGGACGAGATACCGTCATATGCGTAAATGCGTGTTGTTGTATCCGGATCAACCTCGATCGTCGTCCCGCCGACAGTGATGTCAAGGGCGCTTCGAGATTGATTAATGTAGGCCATGAGCTCGATGTCGTAGGTGAGCGCATCATCGAGCCCATTGATGAACAGTTTTTCGGAAGTTGAATCCGCATAGAAGACGTCGACTTGGGCGGCGTCGGGGATCACTCCTGACACACTAAAACTCGCCGATGCCCCTTGTGTGGGGATGGTTGCACCGCCGATGCCTGCGGTGCCCGAGCCCCCTGTTCTGGTCACAGACACACCGGTGTTGGCTCCGTCCGAGTAGCGCACCAGGTTAGTGATGAGGGTTTGTTCGGAGCCTGCGGCGGGAAATTGATCCGTTCCAAAGCCAGCGGTGCTTCTTGTAAGGTTGTTCCAATTGCTCGTCGCCGTCGATGCGGTCTCAGCCGTCGTCTTACTGAAGTCGATGACGATTGTGTCTCCAGCGATAATCGCGGCTTGCGATGTTCCAGCGCTGAGTGCGGCGGTGGCTGTAAGGGCGGTGAGCAGGGTCTTGGTGCGAGTCTTCATGTCAATTGTCCTCTATGGGAAGGGGGTGAAAAACGATCTAAAACGTTGGTCCCGCCACGCGCGGGGTTGTTCGGGTCTGTGTTCACGGCCGGGCTCTCTGGGCGGGGACAACACCGATGCCGGCAACGCAACGGGCATACAACATTCCGTCGAGTCAAAAATACCCCCGAACCCGCGTATATCCAGACCAATTTCTCTCACGCGCTGTCCAATCCATAAAATTTTGGGCCGAATATCGACAAATACATACATGGTGTGATGTGCTTTTGGGTGAGGTTTTGCCGCCGAGATCGCGACTTATGACTAGGCAAGTCAACGCCTCGCAAGCCGCCCCGGCCCGGCACGTCGCGGTCGTGATCGACCTGAACGATGCGATGCCCTACCACCACGCAGGCGTCTCGTACCTGCCCCGGCCCTCGAACATGATGAACCTGGCGCTCGCGATCGGGTCGGACTCGTCCTCGACGATATCTTTCTTCCAGCTGAACTGGGCGTGGCCATCGTAGAACGCAGACGTCGTCCCCAGCCAGGCGTTGTCGGCGTCGCGGTGCGGGAAGTTGCCCGGGTAACTGGCCGCATCGCTGTAAGTCGGCAGCCCGGGGTACGTCACCACCCCGCCCGAGATGCCGCTGTAGGACTGCTGGCTGTCGGTAGTCATCGCCGCGCCGTTGGGGTCGGTCGCGTCTTCGATGTTTCTCGGCCGATTCGTCTTGTAGCCGGCGTGTTGACCGTCGGGCATCACTTTGGGATCGTCTAGATCCACCCAGCGGGTCTGTCCCCATGCGTTGTTGTAGGACTTGGGGTAATAGGTCGCCATGATCGAGGTCGAGGTGTGGACCAGGCCGGCTAAGGGCTGGTCCACCCATTCGTCCGGGTCGAGCCTTTGGTCCTGGTTCGCCGGGCAATAGAAGACCATGTGGCTGTCGATGTAGGCCTCGTAGTCTTTGCGTTTATCGCCGCCGGGTCCCAGGCCCGGGTGCGAGATGACCTGATTGCTGTGTCGCGGGTGGATGGGGATCTCGCCCTGGTCCACCGCCATCGCGGTGACGGCGGTGGCGACCTGCCGATGGTTGCTCAGGCACTGGACCTGCTGGGCGGACTGCCGAGCCTTACTCAGCGCGGGCAGCAGGATCGCGATCAGCAGCGCGATGATGGAGATGACGACAAGCAGTTCGATGAGCGTGAAGGCGTTGCGTTTCATGGGTTGACCTTGTCGTCGCTATCAAAGCAGTTCCAATGCCCCGCCGTTCGAATGGAGGCGAGATCGTTTAGATTTAAACCAACTCACTGCTCACCAGTTCACCGTCACTGTGGTATCGGTGTCGAACAACGCGTTCCACTTCTGGTTCCAAAGCGCGGGAGCGGTGAGCGACTCGGCATGGCCATCGACGTACGACAGATTCACGGTCTTCGAGGGGTGGCGGTCCATCGCCACGCGGGCCATGTCATTGAGGCCGCTGCCGTCGGCTCTAGTTTGTGCCGGGTTGTTCGTGTGCTGGGGCCAGACATCCACCATCATCGCATCGGTAAAGACCGGCACCTCTGTCGGCTCAGTCACATTCGCCAGATTGGGCCCAAACCAATGATTCAGATCACTCGGCGTGTTGCCGAAGGCCGAGCCGCCGAAGTTGGCCCTTGAATCAGGTGGAGGGAACTGTGCGGTCGTCGGGTCGTAAAGGAAGCCGTTAAAGGCGTAGCTGCTGACATAAGTGTCGCCCGAACGAACGACTTGGTATGCGGATGTATTTGAGCCGAGGTAGGTGCCGCCCTTGGGGGCGGTGAAGGTGGGTGCCTCGGGACAAACCAGCTGCTGCGTGCCTGCCGTGACGTAGTCATCGATCCGGACAAGGTGCAGCAGGCCGAAGTTGTAGGTCCATAGCCGTCCATTACGGTCGGTCATCTCGACGTTGTACGCGACCGAGTGCTGTCGGACCATGGAGAGGCACGCGGCACTGCGACCCGACTTTCTTGCGGCCCCCAAAGCCGGCAGCAGGATCGCGATCAAGAGCGCGATGATGGAGATGACGACGAGTAGTTCGATGAGGGTGAAGGCGCGACGCATGTAATGCGTACTCCTGCTGATCGGGAAACATCACAAGGCCAAAGACGCCACGCCCGTCTCCGAACGCGGCACCACGTGAAGGAGAAATCAGTTTGATGACAGACCACCCGCTGCCTGCTCCTTAACCAGTCCGAGGTACGCCTCGCCCATCCCCTTACCAATGAGGTAGTGCGTCACCCCGTTGTGGTTCCAGTGAAAGCCCATGCCTCCGGGCGATTGCGATTGATCGCGCCAGCAAGGCCGGGCATCGAACGCGACCGTCAGCGGGTCCGCCTCGGCGACGCTCATCTGCGCCAGCTCGACCGGCGTGCGCGGCTTGTCGGGCGGGAACATCGACGTCGTCGCGATCACAAACGGCAGGTCCTTGCCGTAGGTCGCCCGCACATCCGCGATAAAGTCCACCAGGCCCGGGCCGTAGTTGTCCTTCTCGGTCTTGTTCACCGTGTCGTTGAATCCCTGGTGCC
>JBMYUK010000111.1:0-7652 GCA_049605275.1 Phycisphaeraceae bacterium | reverse complement strand
ATTCCATATAGCTTCACTGACTCGGCCGACCGCGCACTCAAGCAAAGTTCACACATCACGAGCGATCGGTCTGGCACGCGGTCACCCGACCAGCTTTCAAGTGGTTTATTGCCATCATCACTCATTCGGCACCGCCTTACCCTGTTGGTTCAAGAACATGTCTTCGGTGCTCTCAACCAAGGTCGACTCGAAAGCATCAACAATCTCAGGATCAAATGCCTTGCCGGACTGTTCTTTGATCAGGTTCAGTGCCTCTTGTTGGGATAGCGCCGATCTGTATGGTCGATCGTTTGTGAGCGCGTCATAAACATCCGTAACGGAGAACACCTTTGCAGCCAATGGGATCTCCTTGTCTTGAAGCTGACGAGGGTATCCCGTCCCATCGAATCGCTCGTGGTGGCAGAGGATCAATTCGGCAGCCGCGCGTAGAGACGGAATACGGCCCACGATCTCGCTGCCGATTTCAGCATGTCGCTGCATCAATTTTCGCTCACGCTCGTCTAGCGGGCCCGGCTTCAGTAGCACATCGTCCGGGATACCAATTTTCCCAACATCGTGTAGACGTGCTGCCTCTCGAAGTACCCGGAGTTCATCCTCTGTCAAGCCAATATTGGTTCCTACCCGTACGGCCAATTCGGCTACTCGGCCGGAATGGCTGTCGGTATCGTGTTCACGTGCGTCTAATGCCTTCGCCAGCGCTTCGAGCGTGCCTTGGTGCGCCTGCTCAGCTTTGATTGTTGACTCTCTCTCACGCCAAAGTAGCCAACCGACAAGCAGTCCCACGACCCAGAACAAAGCGATATCTGCAGATTGGTTAAGATTTTCGCCCGTCTGACCTGTCCAGTCCATCAGGATATGCGGCGTATACAGGACCGTACTGATCACTGCGGCTACGACAGTCCCACGAAGCCCAAACCAAGCGCCAGCCAAGACGATGGGCACGAGAAAAAGCTTCCTAAAAACGACATGCAGAGCATGAAAAAAATGAGGTTCAACCGGCAGCAATGCGTGCGTCAAGCCAAGTCCCAATAGTAGAACAAGGACCAGCACGCTACGAACTACATCGACTCGTGGCCCTCGGCTGGTACTAAACACTGATTCGGTGATCGTTCTCATCAGATTTTGACCCCACGCAACCGCAAAGCATTCCCGATCACCGATACGCTAGAGAAAGTCATCGCCGCGGCAGCAATAATGGGGGATAGCAGCACGCCAAATACCGGGTACAACACGCCGGCAGCGATTGGGACGCCGGCGGCGTTGTAGATGAAGGCGAAGAACAGGTTCTGACGGATGTTTCGCATCGTCTTGCGGCTCAGCAGCCTGCTCTTGGCGATGCCGCGCAGGTCGCCCTTGATCAGGGTCACGCTCGCCGACTCGATGGCGACGTCAGTGCCGGTGCCCATTGCGATGCCGACGTCGGCCTGGGCGAGCGCGGGGGCGTCGTTGATCCCGTCACCGGCCATTGCGACCTTCTTGCCCTCGGCCTGAAGCTTTTTGATCACTTCGGCTTTCTGCTCGGGTAGCACCTCCGCCTCGACGCGGTCGATGCCCAACTTCTTAGCGACGGCCTGGGCGGTGGTTCGGCTATCGCCGGTGAGCATGACCAGTTCGACGCCGCTGGCATGAAGCAGATCGATCGCCTCCCGCGTCGATTCTTTGATCGGGTCGGCCACACCGATGAGTCCGGCGAGTTGGCCGTCGATCGCGACAAACATCGCGGTCTGGCCCTCGCTTCGCAGTGCTTCAGCTTGATCCGACAAGGTGCCGGGCTCTAGATCCAGGTGCTGCATCATCGCCCGATTGCCAAGCGCGACCTGGCGGCCATCGACTCTGCCCTGCACACCTTTGCCAGTGACCGAGTCGAAGTCGGTCGCGTCGGACAGTTCGATGCCGCGCTCTTTAGCGCCTTGAACGATTGACTCGGCTAGCGGGTGCTCACTGCCCTTCTCCAGAGAAGCGGACAGGCGCAGCAGGTCTTCCTCCGCGACGCCATCAACCGGCTGGATCGCGACGAGTTTGGGTTTGCCCTCGGTCAGCGTGCCGGTCTTATCGACGACAAGCGTATCGATCTTCTCCATCGTCTCCAACGCCTCTGCGTCTTTGATTAGTACCCCCGCCTGTGCGCCGCGGCCGACGCCGACCATGATCGACATCGGTGTAGCCAATCCCAGCGCGCAGGGGCAGGCGATGATGAGCACCGCAACAGCGTTGACAATCGCGTAGGCCATTGCGGGGGCCGGCCCCCAGATGGCCCAGACGATAAATGTCACGACAGCGACGAGAAGGACCGCCGGCACGAAGTAAGACGCAGTGAGGTCCGCCAACCGCTGGATCGGAGCGCGGCTGCGCTGGGCCTCGGCAACCATGTGCACGATCTGTGCCAACAGCGTCTCGCCGCCGACGCGTTCGGCCTGCATAATGAACCCTCCGCGTTGATTGACCGTCGCGCCGGTAACGCTATCGCCCGTTTCTTTCTGGACCGGCATCGGCTCGCCGGTGATCATCGATTCATCGACCGTACTGCGGCCTTCAACGAGCTTGCCATCGACTGGCACCTTCTCCCCGGGCCGGACGCGGAGCCGGTCGCCGATCTTGACATCGTCGAGCGGGACTTCGGTCTCGTTGCCGTTGTCATCGATCCGCCGTGCGGTCTTCGCGGCCAGATCCAGCAGCGCCCGGATCGCGCCGCTGGTGCGTCGGCGAGCACGTAGCTCCAGCACCTGGCCGAGCAGGACGAGGGTGACGATCACCGCGGCGGCCTCGAAGTAGACGCCGACACCGCCAGATTTCGCATCGCGGAACGATTCGGGGAACACGCCCGGGGCGATAGTCGCGACAACGCTGTAGACCCACGCCGCTGCCACGCCGATCGAGATCAGCGTGAACATGTTGAGGTTCAGCGTGACGATCGATCGATAGCCACGCACAAAGAACGGCCAGCCCGCCCAAAGGATGACGGGCGTTGCGAGCACCAACTCCAACCAACGCGATATCGTGTGTCCGATCCACTCCGCGACCGGCAGCCCGACAAACCCGCCCATCGCGAGGACCAGCACCGGCAGCGTCAGCACCGTGCCGACCCAGAACCGCCGGGTCATGTCGGTCAACTCGCCGTCGTCGTCGTCACCGGTCGGCGTCATCGGCTCGAGCGCCATGCCGCACTTGGGGCACGAGCCGGGTCCGTCTTGAATAATCTCCGGGTGCATCGGGCAGGTGTATTGCGTGCCGGGCTTAGCGGGGGCCGGTGATTTCTTCTCTTGCTTGTGATGTTCGCAGTGGGCGTCTTTGTCGTCCGATGCGCCGGCGTACTTTTCCGGGTCGCTACGGAACTTCGCCGCACACCCGACACTGCAAAAGTAATAAGAATCACCATCGTGCTCAACGTGTTCTGCGGCGGACTCGGGGTCCACGGTCATATTGCATACGGGATCGGTTGGCATCGTGGTACTCCTAGTGGCCACTGTGTTCATCTGAATCGCCCTCGTCGTCTTTGCTACGCAGGAACCATCGCTCGCCCACAAAAATCAAGATGAAGCCAACCCCCGCGATGACGAGGACCAGCGGGTCATTGCGCCCTTGGGTCCACAGCAGCGCCGAGAGGACCACGGCGTCCAGGCACAAAGCGGTGATCAGCACCCATGACTTGGCCTTGACCTCTTCGCGGATGTGCCGGAGCACGCCCCAGTGGATGGCCATGTCCATCACGATGTAGAAGATCGCGCCGATGGTTGCGATGCGCGAGAGGTCCAGGAAAATGGTGAGAAGAATGGCGAGCACGATGGTGTAGACGAGTGTGTGCTTCTGGACTCGGCCGGGCATGCCGAAGTGCCGGTGCGGGACGAGGTCCATGTCGGTGAGCATGGCCAACATGCGGGAGACGGCGAAGACGCTGGCGATCACACCCGAGACCGTCGCGACGATCGCAAGAACGACCGTGAGCGTCACGCCCGTCTGGCCGAACACGGGCTTGGCGGCCTCGGCGAGCGCGTAGTCTCGTGCACCGACGATTTCATCGATGTCCAGTGACCCCGCCACCGCGAGCGCGACCAGCAGGTAAAGCACCACGCACGCGGCGATCGACAGGATGATGGCTCGGCCGACATTCTTCTTCGGCTCAACCAGTTCCGCCCCGCTGTTGGTGATCGTCGTAAAGCCCTTGTAGGCGAGGATGCCGATGGCCGTTGCGGTGAGGAAGCCGAGGATGGGCGAGGTCTTGGCGGGCTCGACCAGGTTCGTCTCAAAGGAGGTGCCGGCGGTCCACAGCCCGACGATGGCGAGCAGCGCGATGCCGCCGACCTTGATGCCCGCGCTGAACTTCGCGGTCCCGCCGATGACCTTGTTGCCCGAGATGTTGATGAGGAAGGCGACGAGCAGCAGTCCGACGCCGAGCGCGGGGGTGAGCCAGGCCTGCTGTTTGGCATCGAAGAGTTGCAGCGTGTACGTGCCGAAGGTGCGAGCGACCAGGCTCTCGTTGATGACCATGGAGAAGTACATCAGCAGCGAGCCGCCGGCGGTGACCACGCCTGGTCCGTAGCACTTCTTGAGGATCATCGCGACGCCGCCGGCCGAGGGCGAGACGCGGCAAACCTTGACATAGCTGTACGCGCTGAAGCTGCAGACAACTGCCGCGGCGAGGAAGGCGAGTGGAAAAAGCCCGCCGGCGTACTCAGCCAGTTGGCCGGTAAGCGCGAAGATACCTGCGCCGATCATCACGCCGGTGCCCATGGACACCGCCCCGAGCAGGGTCAGGCTGTTTTCTTCGTAGTCGCTGTCGTGTTGATGATGTGATTCTTCCATGTACTATTTTTATGATGATGCTTTTGAATTGTGGCTGATGGGTGTTCTAAACGGTCTGGGGAAGAACATGGGCGTCCGGGCCATGTACTCCCGGTAGGCTTCGGGGTGCTGTTTAAGTACGTCTTGTTCTTCACGGCGTGCGAGCCTGACGTACATCCATAACACAAACGGCCAGAGGATCAGGGTCGCGAGCGTCGGCCACTGGATCATGAAGCCCAGCGTTACGATGAAGATGCCGGTGTACTGTGGGTGCCGCATATGGCGATAGATACCGTCGGTCACCAATTCACCCTGCGAGGCGTAGACGCGTTCCCATCCCGACGAGATCACCATGATGCCGATCAGGATCAGCGCATTGCTAAGCACCATCACAATCAACCAGCCGTTGCCCAGCCCCAGGTAGGAGATCAGATCGCCCAGCAGATGGCCGCTGATGTGGTCGAAGGGGATCTTGACACCGAGGAAGTGGCTGGCCAGGTAGATCGTCAGCGGGAAGCCATACATCTCTGCGAAAAGTGCAACGAGAAACGCGATCAACGCCCCGCCCGAGCGCTTGCCGAGCCGCGTCTTCATCGGGATAAAGCGGACGATGAAGAATAGGCTAACCGCCACCATCGTGATGACCAGCCCCCAGTTGCCGTAGGCATACCCCTCGTCGTGCGGCATCGCGAGGTTAAGCGGCATGCCCACCCCCCTTCCGGTCCGCAGTCAAGTTGTAGAGCACCGCGACGAGGGCACCGATCAGCCAGCCGAGAATGAAGATCTCGACCATACCGATCAATGCTTCCCACCAAGGCATATCCCAGCGCATGATGGGCTCGACATCCCAACCGTGCATGATGCTGTTGAAGAAGGCGACGACGGTGTCATGAGGGACGGTGAGCATGACGAAGACACAGCCCACATAGAGCAGTGCTGCGGTCGCGCCGATCGCAAATCCCATGCGCTTAACGCTGAGGGTGGCGATGAATCGATTGTCGGTCATCATCGGTTTCCTTGGAGTGATGGTGTGAGTCGTCCGAGTGTCCGTGTCCGTGTCCGTGTCCGTGTCCGCCCAGCATCATGAGATGGCATATAAACATCAGGACAATGAAGATGGAAAGCGTGACGCCCGAGCCGACGCCGAACAGTGGCAGCAGAAACAGCAGGATCAGTGGGAGCGTGCAGCCCAGCAGCATCCGGAGGGAGTGATTCATAACTCCTCCAAATGCTGCGTGTACTTGGTGGCATACTTCTCGGGGTCGGCCTCAAACGTTTCGCGGCAGACGTCGGCGCAGAAGTAGTAGGTCTGGCCCCGGTACTCAGCCGTCTCGGCGGCAGTATTGTGGCTTAGTCGCATGCCGCAGACCGGGTCGGTAAACGTGGGTTCTTGTCGATCCTGTTTCATGGCGGTTTCCTGGCTTGTGTGCTGCTGATAACGCATGTGTGATTCATAGCCCACTCAGGGATGGTGGTTTAGCTTGGGGCAAATCGCACGCCCCTCAAGAATAAGAACGGCCATCGTTACCGAACAGGTTCCACGAATCATCATTTTCTTGTGGTGATGGAACCTCCGGGGTGTCCGGACTCGTTCAGTAGTAATAGTGAGGCATCTTCAGCCTCGTCTATCCAGACTACTGCTCCAGCCGGGAGGCAACCCATGCGAACCAAACGAATGTTACAGGCCGTATTGCTGTCAGGTGCTCTGTTTTCAGGCGGGCTGGCCGCCACCGCTTTCGCCCAGACAGACCATGCTTCACACCAACCCGAGCAGGTGGATACCGATCAATCGCTGGCCGACCAACTCACCGAGTTGCGGGCGATGATGGTTCGACTGGAGGCGGCACTCGAGCAGAACCATCGCGGCTCAAAAATGAAATCCGATATGCCCAGCCATCAGAAGGGGATGGATAAACCGATGGGCATGGACGGAATGAAGATGGGGGACATGCAGAGCATGAAGAAGATGAAGGGGATGTCCAGCGGCGGGATGGATATGGGTATGAAATCCGACGCGTCCAGCGGCATGAGCATGATGGGCATGATGAAGGGCAAGGGCATGATGGGCGGGTCGCAGAGCGCGACGGCCAAGTCATCACTCCCGGGATTCCCCGGCGCATCGAACATCTATCACATCGGAGCGGCAAGTTTCTTCCTTGATCACGACGAGCACATTGAACTGACTACGGAACAACGCGCAGCGATCAACAAGATCAAGCAGCAATCTGAACTCTCCCAAAACACCGCGGACCGAAAGATTGAGGAGGCCGAGCAGCAACTCTGGGAGCTGACCGCGTCAGACCAGCCAGACGCGACAAAAATCGAGAAGAAGGTGCGTGAGATCGAGTCATTGCGTGGTGACCGCCGGATGGACTTCATTCGAAAAGTTGGCGAAGCCGCAAAGGTCCTCACCGACTCCCAGCGGAAAACACTAATGGGAGAACAGCCCGCCGCGGATGCCGACACTGATGCAACACACGAGCACTGAACTGTTTAGCGCCAAGAATTTAAGGATCCTGCTATGAGCCAAGCCACCGAACAACAGGTTATGACAACCTTCTCCTGCCACGCGCCACAAGCCGAGCACGTCTCGGTCGCAGGCACCTTCAATGATTGGTGTGCTAATACAAATATGATGAAGAAGGGGACGAAGGGAAAGTGGACGACCAAAATTAAACTGGCACCCGGTCGATACGAGTTCAAGTTTATTGTAGATGGTGAGTGGTGCTGTGAGCCAGGCTGCGATGGTCCACACACCGGGTGCTCAGCCTGCGTTGCGAATGAATTCGGAACGATGAATCGCGTGATCGAGGTCAAGTGATGCCGAGTCTCGCGGGTTCGATTGCAATACTGCGTTATGCACTGCTCACAGG
>JBMYUK010000110.1:0-7724 GCA_049605275.1 Phycisphaeraceae bacterium | reverse complement strand
GATTTGGGGGTAAGAAAAGAAGGCACTGATGCGGAAACGCCCAACTCCCACCCCCCAACTCCCAACTCCCACATCGCGGTCCAATGGCTCGATACCCCAGGCCTGCGTGAGAGAGACGACCCCATCGAACAACGCGCGATTACGCTTGCAAAACAACAGATCGAACAAGCCGACGTCCTCATCGCCATGCGCGACCCCGACCAGCCCTGGCCCGACGCGAAGACGCTCCCCCGCGACCCGGACCTCTACCTGATGAACAAAGTCGATGATGCAGCGACGCCGAGCGACGACGCGGGAGCCACCAGCGAAAACCCCCTCTCGATCAGCGCACGAAATGGCCTTCACCTCGACCGCTTGCAATCGCTCGCGATCGAGCGCCTCGGCTTAGACGATCTTCGCAACGAACCCTGGGCATTCAGCAGCGCGCTTGTTTCGCAATGCGCATCATTCGATCACGCGGCGCTCTCGCGGTATCTTGGAGAAGTGGGCTGATCGTCAGCAGCGCAATCGCACTCACCCTTGCGATCGGCCGAATCGCAGACGACATCTTCACAATCATGGTTACCGATCCGGAGCTTTCTATGACGCGTTTGAATACTGACTGGCTTTTTCTTTTCGGGGCGCTGCTGGTTGGGCAGGCTGCCTTGGCGGAGGAACTTCCGCCGGTCACCGAGCAGGGCGAACGGGCGATGGCCGCGGTCGATCGGACGTGGGCGCATCTGGCTGAGGGCGAGGCTGAGTCGTGTCTGGCGGGTCATCTGCTGCCCGAAGACCCGAAACTGCTGGAGCGGTTGAGCGAGACGCTTAGCGCCCAGGTCGAGTTGTTCGAGGCCGGGGTGATCCGTATCGGGGCCGCCTACGCGCGGGTCGAAGGCGACTGGGCCTTGGTGCCGATCCACGTCACGATGAAACGCGGCGAAGCGGTCAGTCACTCTGTGTCGGAGTCGTGGGCGTACCGTGAGCCCGGCAAAGAAGGCGAGCCGGCGACCTGGAAGATCGTCTCGGAAGCGCTGATGCGCGACAGCCGCATCAAAGCGCTGCGCAACGACGATTCGAAAGCCCTGCAGGAATGGTGGAACGAGCACGCGGAACAGCTTCTAAAACTCAAGCCCGAAGCCGCAACGAACGAGCAGGACGGGGCCTAAGCCAGATCGATCGCGATCGTTTTTACTCGGCCGCGTCGTCGCCGCCGATCGACTTACGCATCGATGTGTCCGCCTGGATGTTGTTCATCTTGTAATAGTCCATCACGCCGAGGTTGCCGGATCGGAACGCGTCGGCCATGGCCTTGGGCACGTCCGCTTCGGCGAGCACAACCAACGCGCGGTTCTTCTGCTCTTCGGCGCGGAACTCTTGTTCCTGGGCGACGGCGAGCGCTCGCTTCTGCTCGGCCTGAGCCTGGAAGCGGACCTTGTCGGCCTCGGCCTGGTCGGCCTGCAGCTTCGCGCCGATGTTGTCGCCGACGTCGATGTCCGCGATATCGATCGAGAGGATGTCGAACGCGGTGCCGGCGTCGAGCCCGCGGTCCAGCACGACGCGCGAGATGCGGTCGGGGTTTTCGAGGACTTCTTTATGCGTCCCCGCCGAGCCGATCGTGGTGACGATGCCCTCGCCGACGCGGGCGATGATGGTCTCTTCGAGCGCACCGCCGACGAGCCGGGCGAGGTTGGCTCGCACGGTGACGCGGGCGCGGGCCTTGAGTTGGATGCCGTCCTGAGCGACCGCGTCGACGGTGGTCTTGCCGGTGTCTCGGCTGGGGCAGTCGATGACCTTGGGCTTCACGGAGGTCTGCACCGCTTCGAGGATGTCGCGGCCGGCGAGGTCGATCGCGCACGCGGTGTCCCAGGGCAGATCGATCTTCGCGCGGTCAGCGGCGATGAGCGCATTGACGACGCGCTGCACGTTGCCGCGAGCGAGGTAGTGCGTCTCGAGTTGGTTGGTGGTGACGTCGATGCCGGCTTTAATCGCCTGGATACGCGCGATCACGATCGTCTTGGGGTTGACCTTTCGAAACCACATCCCGATGAGGTCGAAGAACGACACGGGGGCACCGGACACCCGGGCCTGCAGCCAGAGGTTGAAGAACTTGCTGAGGATCGCGATAAAAACAACAGCGATAATCAGCGCGATCACGATCACGACGGCGATGATGATCGGGGTGATGTCTGCGAGTATCGGAGCGGGGGTCAACATGAGACTCTCCTTGTGAGCGGTTTAGTCGGTGGATCGTAGCACGAAACCGCCTTCGGGCAAGCGTGGGCGCACCTCGGCTCGTCGGGTTTCCCGTATCATTTGACGCTTCACGATGTCTTTGGAGTTTGACCGATGCGAGCGATTGTGACCGGCCAGGTCGGCGTGGAGAAGAGGAGCTACCTCGAGCGGGTCGTCGATTTCGCCGGCGAGCGGGGCGAGGACATCGCGCTCTACAACGTCGGGGAGATGATGTACGCCGAGGCGCCGGACATCAACGCCGGGCAGATTCTGAACCTGCCGCTGGCCCGGCTGCGCTCGCTGCGCCGCGCCGCGATGAAGGACATCATCCGCGACGCCGAGGGTAAGCAGAACGTCATCGTCAACACCCACGCGACCTTCCGCTGGCGGCACGGGCTCTTCGCCGCGTTCGACTTCGACCAGATCAAAGAGTTCAAGCCGGATACGCTGATCTGCCTCTTGGACAACATCGAGGTCGTCCACGCCCGGCTGCACGACGACTACACCTCGGACGCGACGCTCAAGGACCTCATGGTCTGGCGCGAAGAGGAGATCATGGCGACCGAGCTTCTGGCTCAGGCGCTCAACATCCCGAATCGTTTCTACGTGCTCAGCCGCGGCCGACACCAGGACACGACCGAGACGTGCTACCGCCTGATCTGCAAGCCGGAGATGAAGACGGTGTACCCGAGTTTTCCGATGACGCACGTCGAGAAGCTGCCGGACGTAAAGGCGGTGATCAACGCGTTTCGCGCGAAACTGGCGAAGCACTTCATCGCGTTTGATCCGGGGGATGTCGACGAGAAGCTGCTGCTCGACGCCGCGCTGGACGCGGTCAAAGCCGGCGAAGACTTCATCGAAGCCGAGGCCGGCACCTTCAAGCCGGGGCAGACGCTCAGCGTGCCGGTGCGTCAGGTGCTCGACATCGCGAAAGATGTCGACGGGCAGATTTATACGCGCGACTTCCAGATGGTCCGCCAGAGCGACATGATCGTCTCGCTGGTCCCGAATCTGCCCGACGGCACGCCGGGATTAAGCTCGGGCGTCGAGCGCGAGTTGCAGCACGCTTTCGACCACAGCCGAGAGGTCTACGTCGTCTGGCACCCGGAGAAAAACCCCAGCCCGTTCATCACCGAGACCGCGACGAAGGTCTTCCGCACGACCGAAGAAGCGATGAAGCACTTCGAAGAGAAGGGCTATCTCGTGCAGGGCAACCTGTTCGGGCACTGACGGTGTATCGGCGAACCGATGCGTCTAGTGCGTCTCACTCGGCGAGCAGTTTCTCGTAACCGGTCAGTTCGACATCCATTTCGACGACAAGTTCGAGTGGCTGGCCGTCTTCGGTCCATCGGTACTTGAAGCGGGTCTTGCCCTTGAGATCGACCTTCACATCGATGAGCGTTTCCAATGAGCGGACGATCTTGCCGGTGACTTCGAGTTCGATCTCGCCGGAGTCCATGCCTTCCGGAACGTCACGCTCGTTCATTGGGGCTTTGATCTTGAGTTCGCCCCCAAGAACGCCGCATCGCTCGCCCCCGACGACTTCGACCGCGTTCAATTTCAACCGGCCCGAGCCGACCGCCTCCTGCTCGGGATCGAATTCCTGGTCCGTCATCGCGGCGACCATCTCGGGCGTGAGTTCGAAGATGTCGCCGATCTTCATCGGTCGATCCGGATAGGCACTGACGGTCGTGAAGAATTCGGGCTCGAGTTCTTCGCGTTGTTCGTCGGTTGCGTTGGCGAGTTCGGGCACGTACTCGCCGTCGACGAGGGTGTACCGCACTTCTGCGTTTAGTAGGGGCGAGGCGGATGTTTCGTCCGCCTTCTGACCCATGAAGTCGCGCGTCGAGCGGATGGCGGATGCGGTGATGACTTCGGTGTAAGCCGACGGGTGGCCGTCCTCGACTTCGTGGATCGTGGTGACGCTTTTAACCTCGGAGCGGAAGGTGGTCGTACCGGTCGCGGCGGGCTTGCCGTTCACAAAGAGCGTCATCTTGCCGTTGGTGCCGTCGAAGACGCGCAGGCTTTCGGTTTTTTGACCGACGACCGGCTCACGCTCGGATAGATCGTAGGTTTCTTCGGCCGCCGCGAGCGGCGCGTAGACGAGGGCAGCAGCGGCGAGCAGGAGGGCTTTCATCGTTGACTCCCTGTGGTTTCGAGGTCGGAGGCGCTTGCTAGCTCATCGTACCGAGTTGGGTGAGTAGCGCCGCGTGGCATTTGCAGCCGAGTTTGAAGCGGTCGAGGCCGAAGTGTTCATTGGGGCTGTGGATGGCGTCGGCGTTGAGGCCGAAGCCGATGAGCAGGGTGTCGAGGCCGAGTTGGTTTTTGAAGTCGGCGATGACCGGGATGGTCGCGCCGGCTCGAACGAGGACGGGTGGCTCGCCGGTGACGTTTCGGATGGCGTCGGAAGCGGCTTGGACCCATGGGCTGTCGGTGGGGGTAGCGACAGGGTGGGCCTCGCCGTGGTGTTCGAGTTGCCATCGGCAGTCGCCGACGTCCTGGCTATGGATCCATTGTTCAAACGCATCGGCGACTTTCCGGGGGTCCATATTGGCGGGGATGCGGAAGCTGACTTTTGCGCCGGCGAAGGAGGGGATGACGGTCTTGGCGCCCTCGCCCATGTAGCCGCCGTAGAGGCCGTTGACGTCGCAGGCGGGTCGTGCCCAGCGTCGCTGGAGCGTGGTGTAGCCGTCTTCGCCGAAGGGTTTAGCGCCGACTTCGCCGAGGTATTGGTCTTCGTCAAAGCCGAGGGTTTCCCATGCGTCGCGTTCTTCGGCGGTTAATGCGGCAACGTCGTCGTAAAAGCCGGGGATGGTGATGCGGTTGTTGTCGTCGAAGAGCTTGCCGAGGGTTTTGGCGAGCAGGGTGGCGGGGTTGGCGAGGGTGCCGCCGTAGACGCCGGAGTGAAGGTCGCGGGAGGGTCCGTGGAGTTTGAGGTCGTAGTAGACGAGTCCGCGTAGGGCGTAGGTGATGGCGGGGGTTGGGCCGTTTTTGCCTTGCCACATGGCGGTGTCGCTGACGACGCAGAGGTCGGCGGCAAGGAGGTTTTTGTGTTCTTCTAAGACGCGTGGGAGCGAGACGCTGCCGCACTCTTCTTCGCCTTCGATCATGAGGGTGATGTGGCAGGGCAGCTTTCGGCCGGTATCGAGGACGCTGCGCATGGCCTCGACGAACATCATGACTTGTCCCTTGTCGTCGCATGCGCCGCGGGCGTAGACCTTGCCGTCGCGGAGGGTGGGCTGGAAGGGCGGGGTGGTCCAGAGGTCGAGGGGGTCGGGGGGTTGGACGTCGTAGTGGCCGTAGAAGAGGACGCGTGGTGCGTCGGGATTTTCGACGATGGCATCGGTGGTGCGTGCGACGACGACGGGGTGGCCGCCGGCTTCGAGGACGTGGGTTTCGAGGCGCATCGCTTCGAAGTCGCGAGCGAAGTAGCCGGCCGCTTTTCGGACGTCGTCGGCGTAGGCGGGATCGGTGCTGACGCTGGGTATGGCGAGCAGGTCGCAGAGGCGCTCGACGGCGTGGTCGTGGTCTTCTTCGAGGTGGTCAAGGAGGGGTTGTAGTTCAGTTGTCATCTTGCGTCTCTAAAGCGACTTGTACCTTGCCCGAGTCGATCCGCGCGGGGTAAGTCGGGACGGGGGGCTCGAATTCGGGGTGGTCGAGGTTGTTGCCGTTCTTGAGGTTGTAGGCGTAGCCGTGGAAGGGGCAGGTGATGACGGTGCCGTGGACTTCGCCTTCTTCGAGGGGTCGGCCGGCGTGGGGGCACTGGTTGGCGATGGCGTAGGGTTGGCCGTCGATGTTGAGGACGAGCAGCGGTTTGCCGGCGGCGGCGGTGCAGAGTCGGCCGCCTTCGGGTAGTTGGTCGGCGTCGGCGATGTCGATCCACTCGGGCATAACGACATCGTAGTCGCCTCGGCCGGTCGCGTGTCGATCGCTCGGCTAGGATGCAGGCATGACGATTGGACGGATCGAAGGACAGGCCGGCTACGCGACGCTTGCGCGGACGATGGCGCAGCGTGCTTTAGGCATTGCGACCGACACCGCGCCGACGCGGGCTCGCGCCGGCGAGCGGCGATGGGCGCTGGCGTCGGCGTTGCCGGCGGCGCGGGTCTTGATCGAGCAGGGCGGGGCGAGCGAGCCGAACGCACAGGCCGACCGACAATCGCTGCGCGACTCGGCCGCGGCGCTGCACGCGACCCTCGCCGAGCCGACCGGCAAGACCACCGATGGCTTCGGCCACCATCGACCGAGTTACGGCCTGCTCGCCGTGCATCTGATGGGCACCGCCGCGCGTCTGATCGACGACCGAGACACGCTCGAACTCGTCGCCCAGGCCGCGGCCGCCAGCCTCAACACGCACAGCACGACCGACGACGATCCGCGCCTCGGCGTCTGGCGTCGTCTCATCGCGCGGCAGCACGGCTTGCAGGAAGCCGAGCCCGTGCCGCTCGCCAGCGACGATCCTGCGCCGCTCGTCTCACTCGGGCTCGACGACCTGATCGACAGCTGGACGTACCGCGAGCTCGTCGGCCTGCACGGGCTCCACCTCTGCGCGATCCTCGAAGGCGATGCGGCGCTGCATCGCCGCGCCCGCGCCGCGGCCGAGTACCACCTCGGTCACACTCAGCCGGACTACACGACGTATCAGCCTTGGGGTCTTGCGGCGTTCGCGTCGGATGCTAGCACGACGGTTTTCGCCGAACAGCAGTTGCACGACGTCGCGACACACCTGAGTATTGAGGGGCCCGGCGGGGCGGTGCTGCCCGCGCTGTTGCTGGCCGACGCGTACGCGGCGCTGAGCGGGCGATCGACGCGGGCGTGGGCAAAGGCGTGAGCGCGGAGAGCGGTGATGCACGAGTGGGTTTTGTTGATGAATAAGGGGCGATGGGCGATGCGGGGATTAGCGCTGGGGTTGATGATGCTGTGGCTTGTGGGTGTCGCGTTTGCAGCGAACGCACAGGACACCGACGCGACGCCGACGGACGAGTCGTTACCCGATGTGACCGACGTCGCGCCAGCCGATGCGAAAGCCGAGAGCGCGACCGCTGCCGAGACCGAGACCGCGCGCCTCTCCGCGCGCGCACACACAGATCTCACAGTCTCACGACACACGAGTCAGAGTGTCACAGATCACAGTACTCAGAACTCAGATCTCAGTAGCCTAGGCTTAGCGGTAGTGGTAGTTGTCCGTAGAATATTCATTTTTTCGATCGCGACGCCGGTGCGCGGTGGCGGGCAGAGAGACATGCACCAGCACAAATGTGTATCTCATTTCACGAAGCCGGACAGCCCTGCCAGAAGGCCGACGGCAACGCGACCTCGTGGTAGATGACGTAGTAGAAGACCGCGCTCGCCGCGAGGACGAAGACGTGCCATATGGCGTTATGGTACTCGAGGCGATTACACGCCCAAGGCAGCAGGCCCGCCGTGTAGAGCGTGCCGCCTAGCAACATGCGTTGCAGTGTGGGTGGCGAGAAGGCGGCACTAATGGCAGCCCACGAGGCAACGCAGGCCCA
>JBMYUK010000109.1:0-7729 GCA_049605275.1 Phycisphaeraceae bacterium | reverse complement strand
CGATGGTCGACGTACCGCGACGAGCCGTTTGCACCCTTTGTCGATCGAGTGCAACGCGATCTCTTCGATCACCGGCACCTCGTGCCCCGCCGCATGCGGCTGATCATCGACACGATGATCGAGCAGGGTTGGCTCGCGAGCTACGCGACGCCGTCGGGCATCCGCGCTCGGCTGGACACGATGTCGAAGCGGCTGTCTCGTCGGCTATCGCGGCCGATGTCGCTTGTCATCTCGGCCGAGCAACTCGAATCGCACCTGCCCGACCTCGCCGACGACTTCGCGGAACTTTGGCCCGACCTCATCGATTGTGTCGATCGCTCGCGGGTCGGTTCGATCGATCGGCTCGCGAGTTGAGCCTCACCCTTTACACGAGACCTAATGTTGCAACCATCGCTTTTTTGTGCCGCTTTCCGGTTCGCTGTGATTAGTTTGTCCGCGATGGCTGCCTGTCATTCGGCCGCGAGTCAGGCTTCGACGCAATTGTCGGACATTCGGTTCGCTTCGCCCGCGTTCGCTATCGACGGCAAAGACGATCTGTCCGAGTCCTCCGACGACCCGCGCCCTGGCACGCTCAAGATTTATTGGGAGAACGACGGCACGTTCCACGATCCGTTCGACAGCTACGATCGGCATTACACCAACGGCTTCGCGATCGTCCTCGAGCACCAGCCCGACTGGGCGGACGACGCCGCGGACTGGATGCCGCTGGGCGATCGCTTCGACCGGCGGCATGGCAAGGCCCGCACCGGGGCCGGCTACGTCCTCGGTCAACTCATCCAGACCCCCCGCAACCTCGCCGCCACCGCCCCGATTCCGACCGACCAACCGTACGGCGGATACCTCTACGCCGGCGCGTTCTGGCAACGCCAGGGGCAATACAACCGCCGCGACGACATCGCCGTGTTCGATCATTTCGAGATCAACGTCGGCGTCATCGGCGAGGACTCGCTGGCCGAGGACATCCAGGACTGGGTCCACGAGAATTTCACCGGCGTCGATCCCGTCGGCTGGGACAATCAGGTCGGCAACGAGGTCACCGGCCAGTTCTACTTCCGTCGCAAGTGGCGGATCGACGCGGGTCGGATCGATTCGTCGCTGCTCGGCGATCTCGACTTGCAGGTCATCCCGCAGGCCGGCGTCGCGCTCGGCACGGTCTATCGCTACGGCGAGGCCGCGGTGACCGTCCGGCTCGGCCAACACCTGCCCGACGACTTCGGCCCCGGTCGCATCAACGATCTACAGTCCGTCACCGGCGACGCGTATCGGCACCTCGGCTGGTCGTGGTATCTGTACGGCCGCGTCGGAGGCCGAGCCGTCGAACACAGCATCTTCCTCGACGGGTCGGATTTCGAGACCTCGCCCGTCACCGTCGACAGCGAGCCCCTGGTCGGCGAGGTCCAGGCCGGCTACGCGATCAGCTATCGCCCGAGCGTCAATCACCGCTTCGATCTGACGTGGGGCCTGACGTTTCTGACCGACACCTTCGACGCGCCGGGTGCCGCGGGCACCGACTCCTACGGCACGTTCGTGCTGAGTTGGACCGGATCGTTTTGATTCGCGGGTCGGGAGGGATCTGCCGATGCACACCTCGGATGGATCAGCGGTCGCGGTAGTAGGCGGTGACGTTGACGGTCGCGAGTTTGTGCATGAGCGGGAGCTTGAGCAGGGCGTCGTCGAGTTTGTGTAGGCCGACGGCGAGGCGCCAGGCGTTGGGCCAGAGTCGCCAGACGCGGCTGGTCAGTTGGAAGTGTCGGGTTTGCGTGCGGTCGAACGGCTGGCCGAAGCGTCGCATGTCGGCGTCGGTGAGCGGGCGTTCGTCGTCGGTCATGTCGTCGATGGCGAAGGGGACGCAGCGACGCAGGAGTCCGAGGGTTTTGGAGTTGAGGACGGGCTCGGCGAAGACGGCGCAGCCGCCGGGGTTGAGCCGGTCGTAGATGCGTTGGCCGAGCGTGTCCGTGTCGGGCAGGTGGTGGAGCGCGGCGTAGCCGACGATGTGGTCGAAGGTTTCGCCGGCGAAGGCGTGGTCGAAGTCGCCGGTGATCTGGGTGCGGAGGCGATCGTCGGTGCCGTTGACTCGGCAGCGGCGCTCAACCATGTCGATGGACTTGGGCGAGAGGTCGTAGCTCGCGAGGTTCGCGCCGTTGTGGGTGAGGATGGCGGCGTCGATGCCGTTGCCCGCGGCGATCTCCATGACGTCTTTGTTCTTGAGATCGCCGAGCAGGTGGTAGTAGTACTCGCGCGGAAAGATCGTGTCCGCCGGCGGCCGGGTGTAGCGGACCTTGTCGTAGTCAGACAGCGGCGCGATGCCTTGTGCCGCTTCGTGGGCGTAGTGCTGATCGAAGTGCGCCTGCTCGCGTTCGAGTAGCGCGGGATCGATTCGGTGACGGGGGAGAGCTTGGGTCATCTCGATGGATTATCGGCAGGTGCGCAAAACCCTTGGAATCCTTGACTCGGGGCCGGCTTGGGAAGAGTATTATCGGATCGTGTTGCGCGTGATCCGACCTCGTGTGTTGAAAGGCGAACGATGAATCAGTGCTGGCGTAGGGTTGTGTGCGCGTTGCTGTGCGTGATGTTCGTACGAGTCGCGGTGGCTGAGGATGAGAGGCCGATGCCGCCGAACCTCGAAGTGTACGGCGAGGCGGAGGTCGTGCTCGAGCCGGATCACATCGAGTGGATCATCGACATCCGCACGCGCGATCGCTTGCCGAAGATCGCGCGTCAAGTCAACGACACGCTGTTCGACGCGGTGTTGAAGATCGCGGACAAAGCGGACATCGACGATCGGGATATCGCGACGGGCGAACCCGGCTACGAGCAGCTGTTCGATGAGCACGCGGACGGCAGGCCGGCGATCAGCGATTACATCGGCACGGAGGTGTATCGTCGCGTGACGCTGGTGATGCGCGACATGGATGAGTTCGAGTCGATGGTGGACGCGGTGCATCCGCTGGGCGTGTTTTACGCGGCGCGTCGCAAGTCCACGCGGTACGACGAGGCGGTGGGCCGGGTTGAGTCGTTGGCGCTCGAGGCTGCGCGGCGGCGGGCGGTCGCTCAGGCGAATGCGCTGGGCCAGACGCTTGGCAAGGCGATCGACGTGGAGGTGTCGCATTACAACGGCGGCGACGAGGGCGGCTTGTTCGGTCCGCCGCCCAAGCCGATCGAGGACGACGATACGGCGGCGGGGCCCGGGGGTCGGGTGCGCGTCGCGGCGGTGGCTTACGTGACGTTCAGCCTTGAGTAGCGCGATGTTGCGAGTTGTTGTGTTGTCAAGCCCGGCCGATGGGTCGGCTGCACGCGCTCGGCGATCGGTTCGTGACCGAGGCGATGCGCGGGGCGCAAGGCCTGTACGAGCCGAGCGATGATTAGGCTGCGCGGTAGTCGTCGCCGACTTTGACGACGCCCTGCGCGTTCGCTGCGCGGTGCTCGAGCACGTGGTAGACGGTCTCGACGGACTCGGGCGAGCCGATCGCTTCGGCGATCGCTTCGACGGACAGGGCCGTCTTGCGGCGTTCGGTCAACGCGGCCAGCGCTTTGTGTTGGATGTCGAGCACGACGGCGGCGGCCTTCTTGCCCGCTTCGACGCCGGGCTGGTGGTAGGCGTTGATGTTGACGAGGTCGGCGTAGAGACCGGTCGCGCGTTCGTAGAGCGCGACGATCGCGCCCAGCGAGCGCGCGTCCAATCGATCGATCGTCAGCGTCAGGCTCGACCGGCCCGACTCGTAGAGCGCCTGCCGCGTGCCCTGCCAAAACCCGCTGAGGTAGTCGCCGCTGGTCACGCCCGGTTCGACCTCGAGCACCTTTTTCACCGGCTTGTCGGTCAGCGCGCTGTCCTGCAGCACGACGAGGAAGGTCGCGAAGAAGTTGTTGAGCCCGTCGCGCAGCTGCTGGACGTAGGCGTGCTGATCGGTCGAGCCCTTGTTGCCGTAGACCGCGATACCCTGGTTGACGACGTTGCCGTCGAGGTCCTCGGCCTTGCCCAGCGACTCCATGATGAGCTGTTGGAGGTAGCGTGAGAGCAGCAGCAGCCGGTCTTTATAGGGCAGCATGACCATGTCTTTGAGGCCCTTGCCCTGGGTTTCGAAGTGCCACATCAGGGCGAGCATGGCCGCGGGGTTTTGACGCGTGTCGGGGTTGCGGGTGACTTCGTCCATCTCGGCGGCGCCGTCCAACAGCGCGTCGATGTCGACGCCCTGCAGCGCCGCGGGCAGCAGGCCGACCGCGCTCATGACGCTGGTGCGTCCGCCGACCCAGTCCCACATCGGAAAGCGCTTGAGCCACTTGTTTTTCTTGGCGACCTGGTCGAGCTTGGACCCTTCGCCGGTGATCGCGACGGCGTGCCTGGCGAACTTGAGGCCGGCCTTCTTGTACGCCGCTTCGGTCTCGAGCATGCCGTTGCGGGTCTCGGGCGTGCCGCCGGACTTGGAGACGACGAGCACGAGGGTGCTCTTGAGTTTGCCTTTCAGTGAGCGCAGGGTTTTCGCGATGCCGTCGGGATCGGTGTTGTCGAGAAAGTGAACGCGGAGCTTGTCTTTGCCGGTGCCCAGGCAGTCTTCGACGAGTTGCGGACCCAACGCCGAGCCGCCGATGCCGACCTGGAGGACGTCGGTGAATCGCTTGGCGTCGGTGGGCGTGATCTTGGCGTTGTGGATCTTCTTGGCGAACTGTTTGATGCTGCGCAGCGTCGAGGTGATGGCCTTGGCGAGGTCTTCGCTTGGCGCGAGCGAGGCGTTTCGCAGCCAGTAGTGGCCGACCATGCGGTCTTCGTCGGGGTTGGCGATCTCGCCGGCTTCGAGTTTTGCCATGGCGTCGAAGGCGGCTTGCATCGGGCCTTGCATGCCGTCCATGAACTCGGTGGTGAAGGGGATGCGCGAGACGTCCAGGGCGATGCCGAGGTCGCCGCAGTCGCAGAGGTGATCTTGGTAGCGTTGCCAGAGTGCGTTGGCGTCCATGTTGGTTCTCGGTCGGCTCGGGTTAGTTGTTCAATTCTTCGAAGGGGACGATGGTCGACGCGTTGCCGGGCCGAACGAGCAGGCGGTGGCGGATGTTGGTCCGCGGGTCGTAGAACTCGGCGAGGACGAGCGGGGCGGTCTGATCGGGATTGAGGAACGTGCCCACGGGGTAGGGCTCTTCGTAGAGGTTGATGAAGTCGGTGAGGTCGCGGAGGTTGTCCGTGCCGATCTGGACGCTGCCGCTGTCTCGGACGTATTGCCGGTTGAGCCAGAGCTGCATGCCGGCGTAGCTGGTGGGCGTGCGATTGACGAGTCGGACCTGGCCGCCGGAGCGAACGAGGAGGATGTCGAGGTCCGGGCCGTGGGGCGCGTCCTGCGGGTAGTCGAGCGCGGCGAGCCGCTTGACGGTCTGCGGCGGCGCATCGGTGTCGCGCAAGGCGGAGCAGCCGACGGCGAGGCAGACGACGGCGGCGAGCGGGATGAGCAAAGCGAAGGCGTGTGCGCGGCGCATGGCTTTATAATGACCACGATGTTGACGCTGGGCAAACCGGGCCGACGCTACGAACCGATCCGCATCGATGCGCCGTTTTATCAGGCCGGACTGGCCGGGTACTCCGACGCCGCGATGCGGGTGGTCGCGCGCCGCCACGGCTGTCCGTACTGCATCACCGAGGCGATGCTCGATCACTTCCTCATCCAGGGCGGCAAGGGACTGGACCACGCCAGGCTCTACCCCGGCGACCACGGCCCCGACGCGCCCCTCTGCGGCCAACTCATGGGTAGCCACCCGGCCGATATCGCGCAGGGGGCAAAGATACTCGTCGATCTCGGCTACGACGTCGTCGATGTCAACCTCGCCTGCCCGGTGAAGAAGATCAAGAAAAAAGCCCGCGGCGGACACCTGCTCAGCGCACCCGACGAGGCGATCGCGATCCTCGAAGCCGTGGTCGATGCGGTCGGCGAGGAGGTGCCCCTCACTGTGAAACTCCGACGAGCCTACGACGATACGTCCGAGATGACTGACAATTTCCAGCGCATCCTCCAGGCGGTCATCGACCTCGGCTACAGCGGCGCAACGGTCCACAGCCGCACCGTCCAACAAAAGTACATCGGTTTGAGGCGCAACCATTTCGGATTTCAGATTTCGGATGTCGGATTGGCCAATTCAGGCGATCCAAACCGACGACCCAATCCGAAATCCGAGATCGTAAATCCGAAATTCCTTCTCGGCGGCTCGGGCGATATCTGGCGGGCACCCGACGTCTTTCGCATGCTCGAGCAGACCGGCGTGCACTGGGTCTCGGTCGCCCGCGGGTGCATCGGCAACCCCTGGTTCTTCCAGCAGGCCCGCGCCCTGATGCGCGGCGACACCGAGGCGGCGCGCTCCAGCCCGACGATCCATCAGCAGCGCGACGTTCTGCTCGAACACTTTCAGATCAGCGCAGAGTTGCACGGCGAGCAACAGGCCGGCCGCATGATGCGGAAGTTCGGCATCAAGTTCTCGCGCCACCATCCTCAGGGCGGCGACGTCAAGAAGCGATTCATCTCGACGCGCAACCTCGCCGATTGGCGGGCCGTGCTCGACGCGTGGTATGGCGAGGACGGCCCCGGCGCTGCGTACGAATCCGTCGTCCCCGACGAAGCGGAATACGTCGAGTGCGGCACACCGATCGGGGCGCGTTGATGCGGATCGTGCTCTTCGGCGACCTGCACTTCTACCGGCTCTGGCTCGCGCCCTGGCACCTCGCGAGCAAGCGCGTGCTCGGCCAATCCAACCTCGTCATCAACCGCCGAAAGCGATTCCGACACGACCTCGTCGCGCCGATGATCGACCGGGCGGTCGCGCTAAAGCCCGACCTTTTGCTCTTGAGCGGCGACCTGACGACGACGTCGCTCAAACAGGAGTTTCTCGACGCGGCGCGAGCGATCAAGCCGCTGACCGATCGAGTGCCGACGGTGCTCGTGCCGGGCAATCACGACCGGTACACGTTCACCGCGTCGCGCACTCGGCGGATCGACAGGCTGCTCAGCGACTTGATCCCGAACGCTTTTCCGCACACGCGAGACCTGACCGATCGCTGGCGCTTGCTCGCGCTCGACGGCGCGGTGCCGCGGCTGGGTGATGCGCGCGGCCGGCTCGGGTCGGCGCAGTTCGAGCGGGCTCGAGCGTTCGTCGATTCGCTCGATGCGTCGCGGGGTTTGGTCGTGCTCTGCCACTATCCCTGCGTCGTGCCCGGCCACATCCACGAACACGACTCGCACGCGCTGGACGAACGCGACGCCCTGCGAAAAACGCTCGAAGCCTGCCGCGCCCGCGTCGTCTACCTCCACGGCCATATCCATCGGCCCTGGCATCACGAGCCCGGCGACGGCAGCGGCGTGCCCTTCACCTGTATCGACGCCGGGGCCCCCTGCATGATCGACGACGCGCATCCCCAAGGCCAGGGCTTTTTCGAGATCGTGCTGCCCGAGGACCCCGCCGCGGCCCTGGACGTGCGTCACCACCCCGGCGCGCCGCACGGCGGCTGACCGATCGCCCCACTCGCCCGCGCTGCTACAATCGTGCCGCAAACCCGCTACCGAGAAGGGCTCGACCATGCTCCGACTATGCATCCTCTTGTTGTCCGCCGTGTTCGTCGTGACCGGCTGCAGCCGACCGTCCTACATCAACGTGCCCAACGACGGCAGCGACGCCAACATCGATCGGTCACGCTTCCAGTACTACGACAAGTCCTTCCTGAAGCAAAGCGGAGGCAACTGGTTCTACAAGGGCGAACGCC
>JBMYUK010000108.1:0-7738 GCA_049605275.1 Phycisphaeraceae bacterium | reverse complement strand
CCCGCCTCGGTCGCGCGGATGAGGTCGGGGATGAACGGCGAGTTCTTGGCCGTGCGATACAGCGTCAGCTTGATCGCGATGACGGCCGTGTCGTTGCACGCCTCGCGGATGAACCGCTCGACCGATTGGCTGAACGACTCGTAGGGGTGGTGCAAGAGCACGTCGCCCGATCGGATCACGCTGAAGATGCTCGCTTCATCGTCGATCAGACGCAGCGGCGTGACCGGCTTCCAGGGCTCGTACTTGAGCTCGGGCTTGTCGCACTTGCCGTGGATGACCCAGAGGTCGTTGTAGTCGAGCTCGCCGGGCATCTCGTAGACATCCTGCTCGCGCAGGTTCATCTCGCCGATGAGGAATTGATTGAGCGGGCGGTACGGCGTGTCATCGACTTCGAGCCGGACGATGCTCGCGAAGCGGCGCTGACGCAGCTCTTCGTTGACGACTTCCAACAGGTCTTCCGCGTCTTCGTCCTGCGAGCCGACCGCGGCGTTACGCGTCACGCGAAAGGGCTCGATCTCCTCGATCGTCATGCCCTGAAACAGGTGATGCAGATTGTGATGAATCAGATTGTGAAGCGTGATGAAGCGGTAGCGCGCTTCATCCTCGCCCGTCTCGGACTTCAAGCGCGTATACCCGGGCAATACCTCGGGCACCTTCACCCGCGCGAACTGCAAACCGAAACTACCCGACGCGTCGGTCTGCGCGGCCTGCGGATCGTTCGGCGGGGTCCTCAGCATCACGCCCAGCGACGTCGACAGGTTCGAAATAAACGGAAACGGATGGCCCGGGTCCACCGCCAGCGGCGTGAGCACAGGGAACAGCTGCTCCATGAAGTGCTGCTCGGCCTCTGCCTTCTCCGCGTCCGTCAGGTCCTGCCAGTGCAACAGCTCGATGCCGTGCGCCTTGAGCTGCGGGACGATCTGCCGCTCGTAGCAGTCGGCCTGGCGCTCGAGCATCGGCAAGACCATCTCGCGGATCGTCTTGAGCTGATCGACGACCGACATGCCGTCGGCGCTGCGCGGGGCCTGATTAAGCTCGGCCTGTCGCTTGAGCGAGCCGACGCGCTTCTGATAGTACTCGTCGAGGTTCGAGTTGAAGATCGCGAGAAAGCCGACGCGCTCGAGCAGCGGCGTCCGCTCGTCCAACGCCTCGTGCAGCACCCGCTCGTTGAAACGCAGCCACGACACCTCGCGGTTGATAAACGCCTCGCTCGCGGGCAGCGGCAACGGCCAGGGCGCGTCGCCCGTATCTCGCGGGGTCGGGTCGGCGGGGCTGGAATCGGTCTGAGTCATTGCGGGTCTTCGTTACGTGCGAACAAACATCTTAACGCATCGCCAAACGAAATCGCGCTACTCGCTGACGAGCAGCCCGGCGTCGCTGATCCGGACGCGATCGAGGACCGGGCCGTTGATCCCGGGGTCGATCGCGACGCGAAGCGCGCCGGGCCCGACCGATAGATTCAGCCGCTTCGCCGGTCCGTCGGGCGTGAGCGCGTGCTCGGCGATCGCCCGATCGTCGAGGTAAACCCTCAGCGTGCAGCCCGCCAGCTTACGACGCGAGCCCGGCAGGTCGTCGGACAAATCGAGTCCGACGGTCATCGCCAATCGCGTCGCGCCGTCGGGCAGGTCGAACCGGAGCGTCGTCGGCGCGTGCAATCGGATCGCGCCTCCGCTGTCGATGCGCGGCAGCATCTGCACGCCGAACACCGCGCCGCCCGACACTACCTCCATCGCCACCGACGACAGCGGCATCAGCCGAAACCGCGTCGACACCGGCTCGATCGACAGCACCCGCGACAGATCGATCGACAAACGCTTGGCCGCCTCGGTCGAAACCCCGTCGTCCGCGCGTCGGCTAGCGAAGATCGGCAGCGACGAAACCCCGGTCAAGACGCGGGCCGGCTTATTCGACGCCTCGGGAGTGAGCGTCGCGTCTTCGAGCAGCAGCACCGCGCCATCGGTCGTTTCGACCCGCAGCGTGCCGGTCTTGGCCTGGGCCGGCCGGGGCTTGTTCGCGATCGACAGCGCTCGGATCCGGGACATCGGGATCTCGATCGCGTCATCCGCATCGCCCACCACAAAGCCCACCCCGTCTTTCGTGACCGTCTCGACAAAGCCCGTGAGTACCTCGCCCGTCGCGAGCAGCAGCGCATCGTCCTCATCCACGGCCGGCGGTTGCGCGTCCCGCTCGATCGCCAGCGACAGCATCTCGTCCAGCGGCACCTGCGCCGCTCGATTCGCATCGAGCTTGAGCCGGACCGCTTCGTCGTCGTTTGACGCGATCAGCGTGCCCACGAGCACCTGCCCGTCGCGGAGATAGACGGCCGAGCGTCCCGGATCGCGCGTCTCCGGTTCGTTGCGCGAGAGCGTAAGCCGAAGCACCTCATCGGGGTCGAGCAGCAACGCCTCGCCGCGGCCGTCATCGACACGAATCAACTCGGGAGCGATGGTTCGGATCTCGACCCACTTCGGCTCAAGGTCCGGGCCTAAGAGTTCGGCCGTATTCGCGATCGCTTGGCTGCACAGCAGCGGGCAGCACAGGAGGGCGAGCAGTCGTTTCATTCGAATCCTTTTTATCGCTGAAAAATCGGCAGCAGGCGATAGGGCATTTGCAGAACGATGAGCGACATGCCGGTGGCGTAGTCGCTGCCGTGGGCCGAGTCCCAGCCGCCGGCGTTGTTTTGTTCGTTGATGAGCCGGTCGCGGATCAACGGGTAGTAGCCGGCCCAGTGTTTGCCACCGGCGATGAACATGGCTTGAGCGCAGTAGTAGTGGCCGTAGATCTCGTGCCCGCCGCGGTCTTCGCCGGTGCGGATGCGCTCTTCGAGGTAGGCCAGCCCGTCTTTGATGACTTCGCCCTGATAGACGCCGGCGTAGTAGAGCGACGCAACGCCCGCGGCGCTGCGCGGAAACGCGCTGCTCCCTCCGCCGACCATGTAGCGGAAGCCGCCGTCGTAGCTGTTCTGACAATCTTTGACGTATTGGATCGCATTGTCGATCGTTTCCTTCGGCACGTCGATCCCGCCCTGCCGCGCCGAACGCAGCGCTTTGATCTGACAAATCGTTACGGACAGGTCGGCCTCGTACGGCACGGGGTGATACCGCCAGCCGCCTTCGCGGTTCTGCGACTTGACGATCAGCCGAACGGCTTTGACCAGCGCGTCGCGGACGTCGTCATCATCGGTCATGCCGTAGACCTCGCCGAGGAACAGCGTCGCGAAGCCGTGGCCGTACATCGGCCCGTGCGAGACGTTTTCGGAAGCGATCAGGCCGGACTCCTGCGCGTTGGCGAGGATGTAGTCCAGGCCCTTCTGCACGACGTGGCCGTACTCGCCGCGGCCCGGCAACTCACCGTTTGCCAAAAACGCGAGGCAGGCGATCGCGGTCACCCCGACGTGCGGCCCGCCGTAGCGATCGGCGTCGAAGCTGCCATCCTTGTTCTGCTGCTTCGCGAGGTAAGCCAGGCCCTTTTGCACCGATTCGTTGAGTTCCTGAGTGATCTCATTAAACGCGACGGGTTCGGGCTCGGGCTTGTTCTGCGCCTGCGCAGGGAAGCTGAGCGCGACAAGACACAACGCCAAGACGCCGAGTCGTAAAGACGCAAAGACAGATTGGCCACAAAAAGGCACAAGAAGAACAAAAACTTTTTTGCGCCTGTATGTGGCAAGATTGCCTTGGCTTGGCGTCTTGGCGTCCTTGCGACTTAGCGGTGAAGAATCGAAACGAATCACTGTTGCTCCTCCGCTTGCTCCTGGCTCATCTCGGCGATGCGGCGGTAAAACGCCTCGGTCGCTTCGCGATACACCGGGTTAAACGTTTCGCTCAACGACTCGGCGAGTTCGTCGCGCAGGCGCGGCGGCAGGTTGCCCCACTCGCCCTCGCGCAGGTCTTTCATCGACAACGTCTCGGTGCGGACCGAGCCGCGGCTGCCGCCCTGCCCGCTATGTTGGCCGCCGGCCTGCTGGGCTTGTTCGCTTTGACCCTCGCCTTCGCCGGGCTGCTCGCCCTGGGCTTGTTGACCGGGTTGCTCGCCTTGTTGCTCGCCGGGCTTCTCGCCTTGGGCCTGCTGATCGCCGGGCTGTTGGCCAGGTTGCTCGCCGGGCTGCGGGGCTTGCTGCTGGCCGGGCCGGTCGGCCTGTCGCGGCGGGCCTGGCTGGGGTTGGCCCTGTCCGGGCTTGGGCTTTTGCTGACTCTGCGATTTCTCAGCCGAGGCGATGATCTGTTCGAGTTTGAGGATGATCTCATCCTGCAGCCGCTGCGTATCGATGCCCGGGTCCGCTTCGTCGGCCAAGCGGATCGCGACCTCTTCCATGTCTTCGATCGCCTGCGCGAATTGGTCGGCCGCCTGCTGACCGGTCAAGGCCTTGTCGAGGTCGCGCGTCAATTGAGGGTCGGTGTTCGATACAGCGTCGGCGTCGGCATCATCGGGCTCCTCGGCGTCGGCCGGTTCGTCGTTCGGCACCTCCGCGTCAGGCCCATCATCGAGCCCGAGCAGTTCGTCGATCGAGGGCTCGCTCGACGCGTCGTCCGCACGGGCCGGGTTCAACCCGACGCAGGTCATCGACGCGGCGAACACGGCAGCGATCAAGTGATTGGTTTTCAGTGTCATCATTCGGCTCCGCTTGTATAGCTCGTCAGTTCCGAGGCTCCTGCTCGGGCGTTTGCATCTGCTGTCTGAGTTTCTCGATCAGCGACTCGCCCAGGCCCTTGAGCTCGCGCTGCTGATCGGCAAGGTCGTCGAGCCGCTGTTGAAGCTCGCCCGGCTCGACACCGTCGCCCACTTCAGCCAGCGAGGCCGTCTGATTCCGCAGGACGATCATCACTTCGCGCAGCAGCTTGATCTGCGCGAGGTCGGGCACGAGCGGCGGCTCCTGCGCCTCGCCCGGCTGACTGGGGCCGCCGTCGGGCTCTTCGCGATTCGACTCGTCTTTTTCAAATTTATCCTGGTCGGCCGTGTCGTCGAGCGCATCGCCCATCGCCCGAAGCAGCGTGACGACGGTGCGCTGGTCGTCGAGGACGAGCCCGACGATCGACCGCCCGGCCAGACGATTCTTCGCCCGCTCGCTCGCCTGGTCGATCCGGCGGTGCAGGGATTGATAGACCATGGCCTCGCCGGCCTTTTCCTTGAGCGCAGCCGCGGCTCCGCTGATCGCTTCCTGTTCTTCGTCGAAGCGCTTGTCTTCGAGTGGCTCTTCGTACAACTTGTTGATCTGCCGCCAATCGCGTCGGCTGTAATCGTCGTCTCGGGCGTGCTGCGCGACGAAGCCGACCAGCTGCTCTTGTCGGTCGGCCAGGTCGTAGTAAGCCTGCCGAAGCGCGAATCGCTCTTCGCGCTGCTGCTCTTGCTGGGCCTGCTGCTGTTCCTGATTGATGAGCGCCAGGGCGCGCTCGAGGTGCTCGAGCGCGCGGGTCTGGTGCGTGACCGTGGCGGGCCGATCACCGACGCGGATCGCCTTGATCGCCTCGGCCTGCTCGCGGACCGCCTCGCCCAGCGGCGCCCCGGCCGGCTCGGTGTCGGGCGCCTGCATCGCCTGGGCCTCGGCCAACATCGTCCGACGACGCAGCGCAAACTGTGGCTGCTCCAACACCGCCAACGCGTTGGGTTGAGCCGCCTGCGTCCTGGCCAACTGATCGCGCTGCTCTTCGACGAGCTTGCGGATCGTCTGCGCGAGCTCCTGCAACAGCCGCTTGAGTTCTTCCTGGCGGCGCTCTTTCTGCTTGCCGAGCTCCTGCATCATCTGCTCGAGCGTCTGCATCGCCTGCTGCTGCTGATTCGCGGCGTCGGCGACCTGGTTCTGCTCAAGCTGCTCGGCCGCCTGTTCGGTGTTTTCCTGTAAGCCCTCGCGCTCGGCGATGTCCGCGGCCTGGGCCATGGTCTGCGCGGTCGCTCGCTGCTCGGGCGTCTCGCCGTTCTCGCCGATCTGCTCGGCCGTCGCGCGCATCTTGTCGATCAGCTCCTCGGCACGCTCGGCCAACTCGCGCTGCGTCGCCGCGTTCTCATCCAGCTGTTCGCGCAGCTCCGGCGACAGATCCTCGGGCTTCTGACCGATCGTCTGCGGCAACAGCTCGCGCGTCTTCTCGGCAGCGCGCTCGGCGTCGGACTGGATGTCGGCCAACTCCGATTCGATCTCGCCGATCGACTCGCCGGTGTCCAGCGCCGCAACCAACTCGGCCAACTGCTCGCGGGCTTCGTTCTGCGACGCTTTTGCCTCGGCCTGCGACTGCGACTGTTCGGCTTTGGCGTCGGCAGCCTCGCGCGTTGACCGGTCCGCCTGCGCGGCGTCGCCCGCCTCGGCCGCGGCTTCCGAGGCTTGCTGTGCTGCGTCACTTCGCTGTCGCTGCTCCGCAGCCTCGCCGAGCGATGCCTCGGCCCGGTCGCTGGCCTGCTGCGCTTCTTCGAGCAGTGCATCCGCCTGATCGAGTAGCTCGCCGAGGTTGTCGAGGTTGTGCGGTTCGTTGCGATCCAAGCGTTCGCGAAGGGCCTGGACCGTGTCCTGCTGCGCGGCGATGCGTCGGCCGATGTCGCCCTGCTGCTCGGCGGTCTCGGCGGGCTGGTTGCGATCGGTGCGCTCGGCCACGATCCGCTGATTCCGCTCGAGCGATTGCCCGGTGTTCCGCACGCCGCGCAAGACCCTTCGGACCTGGTCGGCCAGCTCCTGCTCGGTGATGACGCGCAGCCGACGCGTGTCCGAGGCCGCTTCGTCGTGACGCTCGCCGTCGAGTTCGTAGACGTCCCGGCCCAACGCCGTGATGCTTACCTCGTCGCCGGGCAACAGCGCCAGGGGTTCGAGGTCGAGTCGATAGTCGAGTTCCAGCGACTCGAATCGGCCGGTCTCGATGAGTCCGGGTCCGTCGAGCGAGCGCGTCGCGAGGGTCGGGGCGTCTTCGTCGGTGTTCTCGCGATCGGGCACAGTGATGTCGAGCCGCAGCGACCGCATCGCGACATCGTCCTGGGCCATCGCCTTGATCGCGACCGATGCGCCGGGCAGCACCGACTCGTCGACCGCGGGCTTGAGCAGCACGGCCACCGGGTCTTCGTCTTCGATCGCCTGGATGCGGTACTGCTTGTCCGCGTGGGTCGACGACAGGCCGAAGCCATCGGTGAGTTCGAACGTGCCGACGACCGATTCGCGCAGCACCCAGCTTAGGGTGAAGCCGTCGGGCCGATCGGTCTCGCCGTTCATGGTGATCGAAGCGTCTTCGCCGGCGAGGGCTCGCCAGGCGTCGGCCGTTTCTTGCGCGGCCGATGCGGGGATGGGCTTATTGAAGCGGACGTCGAGCGTGACGGTCGAGCCGCGGTAGGCCGAGGTCGAAGCGATGCGGTCGGGCTGTTCGTGAAGCGGAGTGCGTTGCGGGCCGACGAGACCGAGGGCGTAGTCGGGGGGTGTCGTGGCGACGACGACGGCGTCGATCTCGGGTCGAGCGGCGAGGGTGAGCGACTGGATCGGCGTGGTGTCGTCGCCGGCGCTGTAGCGGACTTCGAGGGTGGCGCTGTCGCGCGTGCCGGCGATCAGCCCACGGGCCGTCGCGGGCGGCACGTCGAGTACGGTTTCGTAAACGTGCTCATCTGGCGCTGCGGGGTTGCGCTGCTTGGCGACGCGTACGCTCTGCCAGGTTCCTTCGCCGGCCTCGTCGAGCACGCGATACTGGATCGTCATGCGCAGTCCGTCGGACCAGCCTCGAGTGACCTCGGCGCGAAGCCGGAGCTTGCCGTCGGCCGGGAACACTGCTTGGTCATC
>JBMYUK010000107.1:0-7774 GCA_049605275.1 Phycisphaeraceae bacterium | reverse complement strand
GTGATGGATCGGCTCGGGCTCGATCATCTCACCGAGCTCTTTGAGGTCGATCCGCTTGCCGTTGCGGAAGACTTCCAGCGCGCCGTCGGAGGTGATGAGCATCGTGCCCGATTCGCATACGATCGCCGTGGCGTTCTTGTCGGCCCCGCCGGGCTTGTGGATGCCGAGCGATCGCAGGCTCGGGACCAGGCCGACGTCGTGGTAGTGGATCGGGAAGATGTCGCTGCTAAAACGATCGGAGGCGACGGCGTACGTCATCGTCGCGGTGCAGTGGGCGGCGTGGTACCAGTCGGCGGCGCG
This sequence comes from Phycisphaeraceae bacterium, assembly GCA_049605275.1. Taxonomy (GTDB): domain Bacteria; phylum Planctomycetota; class Phycisphaerae; order Phycisphaerales; family Phycisphaeraceae; genus JAHQVV01. The sequence continues at coordinate 7,474 of JBMYUK010000107.1, read as the reverse complement.
TGGCGTGTTGCACTGGACGGTGACGGGCGAGGTCAGCTCGGGGTAGCCGTAAAAGACGACGTCTAAGAGGTGGACGCCCCAGTCGCCCAGCCCCGCGGTGCCGAACTCCCACCAGGCCCGCCAGTTGAACGGTGCAATGCCGTCGCGGTAGGGCTGCGGCTTTGCGGGCCCGAGCCAGAGGTCCCAGTCGAGGTTCTGCGGCGCGGTCTTTTCAGCGGGCAGATCGATCGCGGTCGTGCTGCCGAACTTGGCGGTGGTCCAGACCCAGGCTTCGCGGGCCGGGCCCAAGAGGTTGCGTCTGAGGATGTCGACCGCGACGCGTCGGCCGGGGATCTCCATGCGCTGGTTGCCGGTCTGCGTGGCGAGGTGCGGTCTGGCGTTGACCGCTTTTTCGAGGAGCGTGAGTTCTTCCAGTTGGTGGACCAAAGGCTTTTGGCCGTAGACGTGCTTATCGTGCGCAAGCCCCAGCAGCATCGGGGCCGCGTGGGTGTGGTCGGGCGTGCAGACGACCACCGCATCGAACGCATCGTTGTGATCGGCAAACGCCTTGCGGTAGTCGGTCTCGGTGAACACGTCGCCGATACCCTTGGCGACCTCATTGAGCAGCGGCTTGTTGACATCGACCAGGCCGACGATGCGGGCGCGGGGGTGGCTGGCGATCTTGTTTCGATCCAGCCCGCCGATGCCGCCGATGCCGACCTGCAGGACGCGCAACTCTTTGAGCGTCTTCACCGGTTGGACGGTTTGTGCCAAGGTGGCGGGTGTTAAAGCTGCAGCGCCGACAGCGGCGGCGGTGGTTTTGATAAAAGCGCGGCGGGTGGGGTCTGGCATCCTGTGTTTCATCGCTTGGTCTCAATCAGGTGCAAATCGATCGATCGATGACTTCTCGATCGATCTCAAAACCACCGGCCACAACAACGCGACCGGCAGCGAAGGAGGCGAAAGGGATCGTGACCACGCCGTCAACCATCACCCGGGCAATCGACAACTCAAACGCGTGCGGTCCGATGGGTATCGTCCGAGAGGTCACGGCAGCGGGTTCTCGGGGTCGTACATATTCCAGAGCCAGGTGTGGTCCGGGTTGGCGACGTTGATGGTCGAGCCCTGCTGCCAGAGGTCTTTGCTAGCCGGGTCTTCGAAGCGCTTGAAATCCCCATGGCCGTCGACGAAGACGCGGTTTACACCGTCGCCGTGGAACGGGGCAAACCAATCGCCATCGACATACGACGCGTAGGTGTTGGGGTAAACGACCATCGCGCCGCCCTGGCCATCGCCGCGCGGGTCGTGCTCTTCGGAGGAAACGAACGTCTTAGCCGTTTTGACGATCTGGTCCAGGCGTTCGACGAACGCGACGCCCGCGGCGCTCTGGAAGGGGAAGTCGAAGCCGAGCCTGACCGAGATCGTGTAGCTGGTGGTCTCGTAACCGAAGTCGTCCGTCGAGCACTTGTAGACGCTCAGGTCGCGGATGTAGTCCCAGAACGCGCCCGCCTCGAAACCCTCCCGGATCGAGCCGACGGGGTTGCCATCGCGCCCCGGCTGCCCGGGTCGAACGAGCCAGTGGCTCGGGTCATCCGAGGACGGATTAACGAGCACGCCTTTGTTATCGACCGGGAAGGTCTGCCAGGCCACGTTCAACTGCCGGACGTTCGAGAGGCACTGAATCTTGCGGGCCGAGTCGCGTGCGGCTCCGAGCGCGGGCAATAGAATCGCGATCAGCAGCGCGATGATGCTGATGACGACCAGCAGTTCGATCAACGTAAACGCCTTCCGCACCGACACGACTCCTTATCTAAACGAGATCTACACGAGCGAAAGCCAACCACCCCAACCAAGGAGTGGAAGGCTGAAGGAAGCGAAAAAATCAGTCTCTTCGACGACGGGCAATCAGCAGGCTGCCGAGGCCGAGCAGCGCGAGGGAGCCGGGCTCGGGGACTTCGGTCAGCAGCAGCGCGTTGATTTGACCGCCCGCGCTGGTGGTGCCGTCGAGCACCTCCACGGTGAACGTCTGAGTTGCTGCGTCGGCGGTGAAGGTACCCGTGACCAGCAGGCCGTCCCCCCAGGTGATGCCCGAGATGCCGTTGGCGTGCGAGCCTCGATCGACGCCATCGACTTGCACATTCCGATTCGCTGCGCCCGCTCGTCCGTCCATGATGAGCACTTCGACGCGGTATTCGGTACCGATGTTGAGGGCCGGGCCGACGCCGCCGGTGCCGAGCGTGACGGTGTCGGCGCCGGAGTTGCCGAAGGTTCCGGTGCCGGACACGGCGTTGACATCGTGGAAGACGTTCGCGTTGCCGCCGGGAAACGAGATCGCCCCGGCCGAGTAAGCGATCCCGTCGTAGGTCGTCGCGCCCCCGCCGGTGTTCTCGGCGTAGAGCAGCGTGCCGCTGGTGTCGAACTGGCCGGTGCCCATCGTCCCTTCGTTCACACCTTCATTCACAAAAGGTGCCGACGTCCAGGTAATCGTCGCCGCGCTCGCCGAGCCCGCCATCAAACCCATCGCCATCATTCCAAGTGCATACTTCTTCATCGCGTGTCCTCCGTCTCATAAGGAAGGTCTATCGAAATTGGCACGCAACCGAGCGTGCCGTCTGTGTTACTGAAACATCCTTCGGGATGCTTCATAAAGCGATTGAACATGGCCTGGCGTCAAGGCTTGCTCGAGGCAAACGAACAGGCCCAAGTCTCCATTCAGGTGCCTCGGCGAACCGGCGATCGCGTCTGCGGGCCCGAGCCCGCCCAGGCGCATCTTGCCGAGCGTGATGTTGCCCGGAACCAGCAACTCAGACGAGCCGATGGGCTGACCGTCGAGGTAGTGCTCGACCGTGCGCTTCTTGGCATCCATCACCGCGACAAAACAGTGCCACCGCCCCTGCCAGTCGCTCGTCAGGTCGACCTCGTTGCGGCCAGACTCCTGCCCCTCGGCCAGCCCGGAGTCCTGATCCAGCACGATCGTCGCGCGGTCGTAGCGAATCTGCCAATCCGTCGCGCTGGGCGGCAGGCCGGGCTGGTTGCGGTGCATCAACGCGGTAATCAGTTGCCCCGGGGCCCGGTTCATCCGCACCCACGCCACGAGCGTCATCTGCTCAAACTCCGCAGACGGATCGAACAGCAGATCGACTCCCGCGGTTTCATCACGAATAGCCAACGCGTTGGCACGTCCTGGCTGGTCGCCCGACCTGATCTCCCCGCCGGCAAGTCGCGCATCCAAGCCAGTGACATGCTGCCCCCGCTTGAGCGCTAGGCCCTGGGCATCGAAAGCGACCTGCCCGACCAAGCCCTGCGAAGCATCCAGTTCTTGCACATAACGATCCCACTGCTCAGCCGGTGTCGAGCGCCGCCGAAGGATGCGCTCGTAGCCCGCCGCGACACGCTCTTCCACCACCAGCGAAGCATCCACCGGCCCGCTTGGCCTCGGCGTCAGGCTGGCGGTTTGGTTCGCGACCAGTCGCTGGCTCATGCCGCTTGGCGTCTCAAGCACGACCTCGCCCGAGAGCACGGTGGTGACCAGCCGCTCGCCCTCTACCTCGACGCCAAACTCCGTACCGAGATCGACCACGTCAGCGTACTCGGTCTTCACGACAAAACCCTTGGACGACTCGGTCTCGCAGATGCCGACCAGCTTGCCGGCAACCAGGCGTAGCGCATTGGGATGGTCGATGAACTCGATCGTGGCGGGGGCTTGAAGCACCACCACCGCCCCGCTCGCGGTCATGAACTCGGCGAAGCCTGCGGTCAGCGTGAAGCGCTGGCCCGCAAATAGATCCTGCCCGGGCCGACGGTCCCAGAATGCATCGTGCTCGGCGACGAGTGTGGCAACGATCGTCGTTGGCGTCACCACAGGCGACCCGCCCCGAACCGACGCGTGCGTGCTCATATCCCGACCCGACATGGCGTTGGGCGCTCTCTCTTCATCGCCTGAAAAAACAAGGACAAGTGTCACCGCCACCAGCAGCGCGGCCGCTATGCCGTAGGCCTTATACGCGGGTTTAGAGGTGAGTGCCTGGCCGAGCAGGTAGCCGGCGAGCGAAAGGAGTCGACGCACAGCCATCGAGTCGCCGCTGCTTTGCCGTTGACCGCGTTGGCTTTGATTACGGCGATCCGCGTCCGCGTCGCGCCGACCCGGACCATCGGCACGGCCTGGCAATGCCGGCGGCAGCACGTGCGCGGAAGCGCTCGCAGCCCGCCGCAGCAACACCTCGCCATCTTCCTCCGCCGACGTCTCAACCGGATCGAACGAGGCGTAAGACTTAACCGCGAGTATCTCCAGCAACGCCGACGTCTGCCGGCTGTAGTCAAGGAACAACCTCCGCAGCGCCGACGACCGCTGCAGCGCGGTATTAAACGACTCCAGCTCCGGTGGAGGTAGCTGCCGATCGAAGTACCGCTGGACGGTATTTAACCAGCGGAGGCGCTCTTCGGGCGTCAGTCGATCAGCCATCGTTCGCCCCCGACATCAGCCGCTTTTCGCGGAGACAGTCCGCCAGGGCCGAGTAGATCCTGCTGAAGGCGGTGTAGATCGAATCCACTTTCCGACCCCGGGCTTCGGCGATCTCGGCCGTTGTCATCTGGTTATTGAATCGCTGCTCGACGAGTTGCTTGGCACGCGGTGTCAGCCGACCGATGCACTGCGACAGCGCTTCGTGCAACTCGTTGCTGTCTTCCGCTTTGTCCTGTTCCCACTGCTTGTCAAGCAGGTCGAGCGTCACCGTGTCGAGCGCGACGGGCTGCTTCTGATGAAGGCGGATCCAGTCGATCGCACAATTACGGGCAACACTGCGCAGCCAGGCATAGGACGCGGCCTCGTCCGGGATCACCGGGTGTTTCTCGACCGCACGAAGCGCAACCTCCTGAAACAGATCCTCCGCCGCGGACAGATCACGGACGTAGGTATAAAGGTACGCAATCAACGCGCCACGCCGATTCAGCATCAAGCGGAGCGTCTGTTCGCGGCTATAAGGTGACTCTTGCATCTCGCTCTAACTAGAACGTAGACGCAGTCCTGTATCTGTACAAGAAAAAATTGATTCGACAGGCAAATACCGAAAAGTGCTTATGCGAGCGCTCGCAGCATCCGTGAATCTGAAGGCAGTGCGCTAAAAGACGTTCGCACGAGAGGACAACTTCGGTGATGCCGCAACGAACAAGGAACCGGGTGACTCGATCGCTGGGTTGAATCCACCGCTCGTGTTGGATGGCCGTACACGGGACGGAAAAGCGAGATCGCGCTCAACGTATCGAAACGTTCACAAACGCATCAAAAAATAGCTTACAGCAGATCATCGCGTCAAGAGACGACCGCTCAGCACGGTCTGTTGAATTTTTTCTTGCGTACTGAAAATCTGAATCGGACATTAAATAAGCCCTCCGACGAGTTCGTCGAAGGGCTTGTATCAGCGGAGAATCGGGGCGACAGGATTTGAACCTGCGACCTCCACACCCCCAGTATGGCGCGCTACCAAGCTGCGCTACGCCCCGTGCTATAAACTGCGAACTCTAGCAAAATCAAACTCCGTCGGCAAACCGTGATCCAGGTCCCGAACCACTCACGACAAAGGATCCGACCATGTCCGATGCCCTCGCGCCGTATGTTGAACTGCTGAAAGACGCCGGGCTTGCGCTCACCGACGCGGGCTACGCGTACGGCTTGTTCGTGGCCGCGGCGCCGGTGCTGACGCTCGCGGGCTTGCTGGTGCTCGTCGGGCTCATCGCGACGCACGGCAAGTCGCACGGGACGCGTTTCAGCGCGATGGCGTTGTTTGTGTTCGCGGCGCTGGCCGGAGGTTGCGCGTGGCTTCTTCGGCCCGACGCTGCGGCGGGGACCATACTCGGGTCGCTGCTGACCTGGGCCTGGCTCGCGCCGCTGGTCGCGGCGATCACGCTGTTCGCGACGATGCTCGAGAAGCCCAAGCCGAGAGCGCTTGGACTGGGCGTCTCGCTCGCGGCAGCGCTGATCGCGACGTGCTTCGGCGGGATGCTGTCGATCGCCAACGAGCGCACGCTGCACCCGGACGATATGGCGCGGTTGGATGCGGAACCGATGCCAACTCATCAAGAGGTTGAGAACGTATACGTCGAGCCTCGAGCGATCTTGGATACGGCGTCGGAGCGATGATCGCGAAGTCGGCCGAGGCCGACCGCTAAACCTTTTTTTGACCGCGGTAGCAGATGGCGATGCCGAACGTCAGCGACTTGAACGCCGTGTCCTCGAAGCCTGCGTCGGTCATCAAGGCCAGCATTCCCGCTCGGTCGATGAAGGTATCGACGCTCTTGGGCAGGTACTTGTAGGCCCCGCTCTTGTCGCCGGAGATGAGCGTCGCGGTGCGCGGCATGATGTGGTTGAAGTAGACGTTGTAGCCGGCGAGCAGCAGCGGGTTTTTAATCGGCGCGAATTCGAGGACGATCAATCGTCCGCCGGGGCGGAGGACGCGATAAAACTCGGCTATGGCACTCGCAGGCTCGGCGACGTTGCGGATGCCAAAGGCGATCGACACGACATCGCAGCAGGCGTCGGGCAGCGGCAGGTTCATGGCGTCGCCCTGCGCGTAGGCGATCGGTTGGCGCGGGTGCTGCTTTTTCTCGGCGACGACGAGCATCTCGTGGGTGAAGTCGATGCCGGTGACTCGGCCATCGCCGCGCAGCGCATGGGCGAACGCCAGAGACAAGTCGCCCGTGCCGCAGGCGACGTCGACGACGGCGTCGCCTGCTTTGAGTTCCGCCATTTTGACCGCCGCCCTGCGCCACGCCTGATCGCGTCCCATCGAGTGGACGCGGTTGTTCAGGTCGTAGCTCGGCGCGATCGCGGAGAACATCTGCCGGACGCGGGTCGCTTTGTCGGCGCTCAGGTGCGGATTCTCAGCGAGGTCCGCGTCGGTCCACGCGGGGTGTTCGGGTTGTTCGGTCGTGGTTGTCACCTTGGGTGATCTTAGCCGCGACGCTACGAGTCGCAGGTCATGCCGCTAATAAAGTTGATGGTCGCTTGCCAGCGAGGCGTAGCCTCGCGGCTATAGCGCATAAGCGATTCACGCTTAATGCTTGGCGCACGCTTTACAGCCGACGCGGTTAGCCTGCTCCCATGAGATCCCCGCGATCTTCTCGAACTCGGCGGGGCTTAGCATCGCGCCGCTGCCGTGGCTCGCGGGCGGGAGTTGGCTGAGCGGGTCGAGGATGTTCTGTTTGAAGTCGGCGATGCCCATGTTGTAGTATCCGGTGTCGTTGTAGCGCGGATACTCTTTGGTGATGAGCGCTTCGAGTTCTTCGATGCGGGTATCGGACGCGGGGTGGGTGGAGAGCCACTCGGGTTGGCCGCCGCCGCCGCTGGCTGCGCGTAGGATTTCCATGACCTGGATCTGGCCGACGGGGTTGTAGCCGACGCGGGTCATGTATCGGACGCCGAGCGCGTCGGCTTCGAGTTCGTTGTCTCGGCTGTATTTGAGGAGGAAGAGTTGTCCACCGACGGCCGTGCCGACGCCGA
>JBMYUK010000106.1:0-7812 GCA_049605275.1 Phycisphaeraceae bacterium | reverse complement strand
GCAGCGCGGAGATGGTCCGCTCGGCGTTCGTCACGACCTCCGTGCCGAAGTGGACGATGCCCGCGTCGCCGTCTTCTTTTTTAATCGCCTGCACGCGGATGCCCGCGTCGATGAGTTTCCAGTCGTTCACATCCGCGTCGGGATAGAAGTTCTTGAGTTCCTTCATCCGCGTGGTCATACTTTGCGTGCCCTGTTGGATCAGGTAGCGGACCAGCGGGATGTTGTAGAGCCCGACTTTGATGAGCGACGCGATGTTGTCGAGCCGGATCGACTTCATCAGGTCCGTCCATCGGCCGGTCTCGTGGAGGAACTTGGTCGTCCACGCGGCGTAGGGGCCGAATAGCAGCGCCCGCTTGCCGTCGATCACGCGGATATCGAGGTGCGGCACGGCCATCGTCGGCGCGGCGCCAGGAGACATGCCGTACACCTTCGCGCCGTGCTGCTCGACGAGTTCGGGCTTATCGCAGACCAGCCACTGCCCGCCGATGGGGAAGCCGCCGAAGCCCTTGCTCTCTTTGATGCCCGAGGCCTGCAACAAGGGGAGACTTCCGCCGCCGGCGCCGATAAAGACAAACTTCGCGTAGCGGGTGATCGTTTTGTTGTTGGCCGTGTCTTTGATCGTGACCTTCCATCCGTCGGCGGTTTGTTCAAGGTCGACCACTTTGTGGCGGGTGACCGCGGCGCAGCCGTCCTGCTCGCCGAGCCACTGGGTGAACTGGCGCGCGATCGAGCCGAAATTAACGTCCGAGCCGATGTCCATCTTCGTCGCGGCGATGGGCTCGCTGGGGTCGCGACCTTCGAGTAAAAGCGGCGCCCAGGCCTTGATCGTCTCCCGGTCTTCGGTGTAGGTCATCGCCTCGAAGAAGTGGTGGGCCTGCATGCCCTTGTAGCGGGAGCGCAGAAAGTCGACCTGCGGCTGACCGTAGACGAAGGCGATGTGCGGCACGGGATTGATGAAGGTCGTGGGGTCTTGGATGATGCCCTCGCGCACGGCGTAGGCCCAGAACTGCTTGGAGTGCTCGAACTGATGGAAGATCTCGATCGCCTTATGGACATCGACCTCGCCGTCGTCGCCGCGATCGGGCGTGTAGCTGAGTTCGCAGATGCCCGCGTGACCGGTGCCCGCGTTGTGCCAGCCGTCGGACGCTTCGAGCGCAAACTTGTCGGCCGCTTCGAAGAGTTCGATCGTGAGATCGGGCTTGAGGTTTTTCAGCATCGCGCCGAGCGTGGCGGACATGATGCCGCTGCCGATGAGCAGCACGTCGAGCGGCGGGTCGTTGGGTCGGGTGGTCAAATCAGGCGCTCCGTCGATAGCGGATGAGAAAAGTAAGACCGATAGATTAACAGCCGTATCGATTGAACGCGGCTATTCGCCTTGATCGATAGCAGATTCCGGCGCGGGCTTGGCCAACTCACCCGAGAGCCGCAGCGCGAGCAGGCGCTGAGGCATGCGCTTCTCGCCGCCGTTGTCGGACACGAGCAGCAGGACGAAGTCGCCGTTGTCGAGTTTCGGCCCGAGTGCGATGCCTTCGAAATTGACCGCCCCGGCGTTGGTTTCAAAGAGCAGTTGCTTGCGGACCGGCGCGATTTGATCTGTATCCAAAGCATCGATCTCGCTCGTGTCGGTTGCGCCCGCCGTATCGATGAGATAGAGGCGAATGCGAAATGTGGGAATGACCGGCCCGCCGAGTTCGCGTTCCATGGCGACGAGTTTGCCGTTGGGCAGGGCGACGAGGCCGACGACGCCGGACTGAGCGCGTTCGATGAGGTTGTCGCTGCCGCGGTGCGGATCGACGGGATAGGCGTGCTGGGGTCCGGGCCGCATGTCGGGGCCGAAGTGTTGGAGGCGGACCAGCCCGCGAGCCGTGTCGGTCGCGCGCGGGCCGTCGGTCTTGAGCGGCTCCTCGTTCGCGATCCAGATGCAGGCATCGTGCGTCGCGGCAAGCGCTTCGAAGCCGAGGTTCGGCCTTGCCTGCTTAAAGACGTCGGGCACGGCGAGCGTCTCCACGCGTTCGAGCGACGGGAAGCGATAAGCGACCAGCGACTGATCCGACTCGTCGACCGCGTGGAGCAGGCAGCCGGTCGCGTGCAGCGCGAGGTCTTCGAGATCGCGTCCGCCTTCGAGAAGGGCCGTCTGCTCCAGGGTCGCGCTCGCGATCGCGCCCGTCTCGCGGTCGATGTCGATCGTGACGAAACCGAGCTTGCCGCCCTTGTCTGAAACGACGGCAAACCGGTCGCCGCCCACATACGCGATGCCCGAGAGTTCGCCGATGCCCTTGGTTTCGAAGTCGATCGGACCCTGCTCCGCCTCTCGGATCGGTAACGCTTCGGCCGGCGGGCCCTTCGCGAAAGCGCGGCTTGCCGGGGCGAACAGGACGCCGATCAGCAGCAGCATCGCGATTTTGAATTGCATCAACCGCATCGCTTCATTATGACACGCCTCAGCGACGAGACAACACACAACGCTCAGATCGATCCGTCCCAGTTCGCCGGACACAGCAGCACGGGGATCTCCGATGAGCGGATGATGTTGGTCGGCACGTCACCGGCGATGAGCCGCTTGAGCACGCCCTTACCGGTCAGGCCGAGCACGATGAGCGAGCAGTTGCGCGCCCGGGCGGTGTTGAGGATCGCCTTGGCGGTGTCGTCTGAAAAGAGCATGATGCCCTCGGCCTCGATGCCGGACTCCTTCAGCCGATCGGTGAAGAGTTGGAGCGTCTGCTCGCCGCGCTGGGTCGCATCGGACTCGTGCTCGTCGGTTTCCTGGAGCGTCGCGACGTGGGCGACGAAGACCGACGCCTCAAGCCGGCGGGCGAGGTCCGCGATGGGCTCGGCCAGCTTGTCGCTGGCCCAGGGCGAAGACACGGCTACCAACAACTGGCTCATCGAAGCGGCTCGCAAGGCGGGGACGACTCTCTTAACAAGTCAAACATCATAACCCCGGCTCTCCCTCCTGTCGCGTTTCGCCGGTTCGTATTGACTTGTGCCTCGTCGAGGTCTAGCGTTGCCTATTCAATTAAAGCGAGACACAGCTTGACCACTTCACACCCCAGCCCCGCGACGCTCGGCCAACTCCGCGAAACCGATTACCGCTACCGCCCCGTCAAGCAGGAGCTGCGCGAGAACCTCGTCGCGCGCCTCCGAACCAACGAGCCGATCTTCCCAGGCATCCGAGGCTACGACGAGACGGTCGTCCCTCAGATCGTCCACGCGCTGCTCGCTCGACACGACATGCTCTTCCTCGGCCTCCGCGGGCAGGCGAAGACGAAGATGCTACGCATGCTGCCCGGCCTGCTCGACGAGTGGGTGCCGATCGTCGCGGACCTCGACCTGCCCGACGACCCGCTCGCGCCGTCGACGCAACTGGCCAAGCGACGCATCGCCGAGCACGGCGACGACACCCCCATCCGCTGGCTGCACCGAAGCGAGCGGTATCACGAAAAACTCGCGACCCCCGACGTGACGATCGCGGACCTCCTCGGCGAGATCGACATCGTGAAACACGCCGAAGGCCGACACCTCTCGGACGAAGGCACGATGCACTTCGGCCTGGTGCCGCGCAGCAACCGCGGCATCTTCGCGATCAACGAGCTGCCCGACCTCGCCCCGCGCATCCAGGTCGGCTTGTTCAACGTGCTCGAGGAGCGCGACGTGCAGATCCGCGGCTATCCGATCCGGCTGAGCCTGGACCTCTCGCTCGTCTTCAGCGCGAACCCCGAGGACTACACCAACCGCGGGCGGATCGTCACGCCGCTGAAAGACCGCATCGGCAGCGTGGTCCGCACGCACTACCCGCTGACTGTTGGCGAGGGCATGCGCATCACGCGTGAAAACGCCTGGCTCGATCGCGCGACACGCAACGGAGAAGCGGCCGATTCATCGGACGACACCCCAAACGTCGTCGTCCCCGATTACCTGCATCGCATCCTCGAAGAAGCCATCGCCGCGGCACGAACCAGCGCCCACATCAATCAGTCGTCCGGCGTCAGCGTGCGGACCTCGGTCGCTTGTCTGGAGACGATCGTGTCGAGCGCCGAGCGCCGCGGCATCCTCACCGGCGAAGAGCGCGTCGTCGCGCGTATCTGCGACCTGCAACACGTCCTCACCTCGACGCGCGGGAAGATCGAACTGATGATGGGCGACGATTCGGAGGAGGCGGAGGACCAACTCGTCGCGTCGCTACTGGGCGAAGCGGTGAAGAAGATCTTCGATCAGATCGCGCGGATCGACGATTACGAAGACCTCGGCATGCAGTTCGACGAGGGCCTGCGGCTGACCGTCGGCGACACCGCCTCGGCCAAGGAACTGGTCGACGGCATGGGACACGTCGACGGGCTGACGCAGGCGGCGACCGACATCGCCGAGGGGCTCGACATCGATCCGAGCGACGTCGGTATGCTGGCCGGCGCGGGCGAATTGCTGCTCGAAGCCCTCTACGTCCACAACCGCCTGAGCAAACACGCCTCGGTCGGCGGCGTAGCCTACGGGCGATGAGCCGATCGACACGTGATGCCTAAACGCCCACGTCGATCGTTCCCGTCGGCATGGCTTTGAGCAGGTCGGCGAGCAAGTCGGCGATGCGACGGGGCGCGAAGTGCGTCCGCGTCGCGCATCGGATCTCGTCGATCGACCACCAGCGATACGCGGTGAGGACCCGCTGCTCGTCCGCGGTGTGCGCGTCGGTCCGAACGTCGTGCGATGCAATGCGCGCGAAATAGAAGCGTTCGTGCTGTCGGTAGCGTTGGCCCAGCCAGGGGAAGGTGTGCGATCGCTTCCAGACGCAGGGGCCGAGTCGCCGAAGCGCCAGGCCGGTCTCTTCGAAGAGCTCGCGTTGTGCGGCCTGTTCGTGGGTCTCGCCGTCTTCGAGTCCGCCGCCGGGCGTGATCCAGAACGCGCGCTCTTCGCCGGGCTCCTGACAGCGGAACAGCAGCACGCGGTCGTCGCGATCGAGCAGGATCACGCGGGCGGCGTGACGATCGATGATGTTAGATTCCTTCGGCACGGCGAGATTGTAGGCCGTGCGCCTGGATCAAAAATAGCCGGAGACCTACGGGCTCCGGACAAGCAAGCAGTAAGCAGATCATACGCGCCTACGACTCACGCGTCCGGAGCCCGTAGGTCTCCGGCTATTGTGATCGTTGCCGGACTTACGTTTACGCTTCGAGCGTGCGTAGGCCCAGGCCCATTTCTTCGAGCTTGGCCTTAATCTCGACGAGCGAGGTCATGCCGAAGTTCTTCACGCCCATCAGCTCGGCCTCGGTCTTCATGCACAGGTCGCCGAGCGTCGCGACGTTGAGGAGCGCGAGCGCTTTGCGGGCGCGGACCGAGAGGTCGAGGTCGTTGACATTTCGGGCGAGGATCGTGCTGTCGCCGGTCTCGTTGGCCAGCTGCTCGTAGACCTGCTGCTTGACTTCTTCCTGGTGCTGCTCGACGGTTTGGCCGAGGCGCAGGCCTTTTTGCGCGAGCATGGCCTTGATCTCGTCGAGCGACGCGTCGCCGAAGTTCTTGAAGCTACGAAGCTCGGCCTCGGTGACACGCAAGAGGTCGCCGAGCGTGCGGATGCTCATCTTGCGCAGCGCGTTGCGGGTGCGCACGGTCAACTCGAAGTCGGTGATCGGCGTGTTGTAGAGCGCGTCCTGTTTGACGGCCTTGGCTTCGGACTCGTCGTCGTAGACCATGGCCTTGCTGGCGAGGATGTCCTGGATATACAGCCGCGCCCGCGCGTGGTTCGCATCGGTCGCGAGCACCTGTCGGATGCAACGCTCGGCGTGGGTGTATTTGCCCTGGTCTTCGTACATCACCGCGAGATTCACGAGCGCGTTAAGCGGCGGACGCTCGGCCCGGCAGCACTCTTCGTAGAGGTGCAGCGCTTCGTCTTCTTCGCCCAGCAAGTCGAGGTTGTAGGCGAGGCGGAAGCTCGTCTCCGCGTCGTCAGGGTCGGCGGTGTAGGCGACTTCGTACGCCTTGATCGCTTCAATGCGGTCGCCCGCCATCTCGTGCTTCATGCCCTCGTCGCGGTACTTCTGGGCGGTTTCGGTGTCACGGACATCCGTCGCAAATTCGCTCATCGTGGTCAGTGTCCTGGTTTGTTGGGTGGGTCGGGGTGACCTCATAATGTAGTTGATTCAATCGTCTCACGCAATTCCGTCAGCGATTGACGCACCTTGTCAACCGCCGGATTTCTTGCCGGGTTATCCTTTGCGGATCGCCCACTCGGACTCGGAGCCCGCACTTGACCATCCTCCTCTCGTTCGTGCTGTTCACCGGCCTGGTCGCCGGCCTGACCTGGTGGCTGACCCATCAAGACGACCACGCAACCTCCGACGGCTTCTTCCTCGCGGGCCGACGCCTGGGCGCGATCGTCATCGCCGGGTCGCTGCTCTTGACCAACCTCTCGGCCGAGCAACTGGTCGGGCTCAACGGCTCGGCCTTCGGCAACGGGCTGCACGTCATGGTCTGGGAGGTACTCACGGTCGTGTGCATGGTCATCATGGCCTGGTTCTTCCTGCCGCGCTACCTGCGCAGCGGCATCAGCACCGTCCCGCAACTCCTCGAAGTGCGCTTCGGCTCGTCGACCCGGCTCATCACGACGATCATCTTCCTCGCGGCGTACGCGATGATCCTGCTGCCGATCGTCCTCTACGCCGGGGCGACCGGCCTGACCGAGATGATCGACGTCGGCGGACTCACGGGCATCGAGAACGACGACGTCGTCCTCTGGCTCACCGTCTGGGGCATCGGACTCATCGGCTCGGTCTACGCGCTCTTCGGCGGCCTGCGCAGCGTCGCGGTCTCGGACACGCTTAACGGCGTGGGCCTGCTCGTCGGCGGGCTGCTCATCACGTACTTCGGTCTCGCGGCCGTGGGCGACGGCGAGGGCGCGATGGCCGGACTCGAAACGATCCGCACCGATCAGAGCGATCGGCTGAACTCCATCGGCGGACCGGAAGACTCGGTGCCCTTCTGGACGATGTTTACCGGCGTGTTCTTCATCATGACGTTCTATTGGTGCACGAACCAGCAGATCATCCAGCGGACGTTCGCCGCGCGCGACCTGGCCGAGGGACAAAAGGGCGTCTTCCTATGCGGGGCGCTGAAGCTGCTCGGGCCGATCTATCTCGTGCTGCCGGGGCTGATCGCGTATCAGCTGTTCACCAGCGACGGGGTCGCGCACATCGCCGGCGATAAGAGCTACGGCGCCCTGGTCTTTCACGTGCTACCCAAGGCGCTGGTCGGGTTCTTCGCCGCGGTCGTAACCGGCGCGATCCTCAGCTCGTTTAATTCCGCGCTCAACGCGACGACGACACTCTTTAGTCTCGGGCTTTACAAGGCTCGGTTCAAACGCGACGCGACGGAGAAGCAGGTTGTCGCCTCGGGCAAGTGGTTCGGCTGGATCATCGCGATCGTAGCCATGACGCTCGCGCCGCTACTCGCGAAGACCGACAGCATCTTTCAATATTTGCAGACGATGAACGCGATCTACTTCATCCCGCTGCTCGCGGTGGTGGTCGTGGGGTTACTCACGCGTCGCGTCGGCGCGGCAGCACGTACAAGCGAAGCAGCTCATTGCACCGCCAGCAGCGCTCGCTCGCCGCCGGCCCAGGGCGAAGCCAGCAGCAGCGCGCCGACGCAGGCGCCGCGCACCTGATCCTGGTTGGTCGACGGCAGCGCGCCGAAGGCCGGCAGCGACTCGCCGAGCATCCGCCGCAGGTCGCCGAGGTCCACGTCGAGGCTGCCGCGCTTGAGCAGCAGCAGCCGCTCGCCGACCTGCCAGGCCTCGCCCTCTTCGGGCCGCAGCAGCGCCAGCGCGGC
>JBMYUK010000105.1:1241-7901 GCA_049605275.1 Phycisphaeraceae bacterium | reverse complement strand
GTGTCGTGGTAGCGGTCGTAGATGTGCTGCTGAAACGCTTTGAGCGACAGCGGTTGGTCTTCGGGGATGGTCATGGCCGAATCATAACCGACCTACAATGGTCGATGGATGACGCGCACCGCCTTATCGATCAACGGGATGCACTGCGCTTCGTGCGTTGCACGGGTGGAGAAGGCGCTGCGCACCGTCGAGGGCGTCGAAGACGCGTCGGTCAATCTGACGACCGAGCGCGCGGAGGTCGTCGGGCGCGGGCTCGTGGCGGACCGCTTGATCGAAGCGGTCGCGAAGGCCGGCTACGAAGCGTCGCGCATCGATGAGACGCGGACAGACCCTGCGCCGACAAGGTCGAGCCTTTTCTCACGCGGCGCCGCGATGCGGCGTGCGTGGTGGACGTTGCCGTTCGCAGCCGCCGTGATGGCGCTGGACATGTCGGTGCGTGCGGCCTGGTCGCCTTGGGCACAAGTGCTGCTCGCCACGGGGTTGATGATCGCCTTGGGCACGCCGTTTTTTTTAAGCGCGCTCAAAGGTTTACGCCACGCGCGGATCGACATGGACACGCTGATCGCCCTGGGCAGCGGGGTGGCGTATGTCGCCAGCGTCGTCGATCTTTTGAGAGGGGCGGAGGGCATGCTGGCCTTCGGCACCGCCGTCGCCATCCTCTGGTTCATCACGCTCGGCCACGCCCTCGAGCACAAGGCCCGACGCTCGGCCGCCTCCGCACTCGAAAAGCTCCGCAAACTCGCGCCCGAACACGCGGTCGTGATCCGACACGGGCAGGAAATCGAGATGCCCCTCGGCGAAGTCCCCGTCGGCGCAGTGGTGATCGTCAAGCCCGGCGGCCGAGTCCCGCTCGACGGCACCATCAAGCAAGGTCAATCCGCGATCGACCGGGCGATGGTCACCGGCGAGTCCGAGCCCGTCGATGTGGCCGAGGGTAGCGAGGTCTTCGCCGGCACGATCAACCAGACCGGCTCGCTCCGCATCCAGGTCACCGCCACCGGCTCGCAGACGCTGCTCGGACAAATCGTCGAGATGGTCGAACGGGCCCAGACCGGCAAGGCCGGGATCCAACGCCTGGCCGACCGGGTCGCGGGCGTGTTCGTGCCGATCGTGATCGTCGTCGCGCTCATCACGCTCCTGATCTGGGGCTTGGCGATGGGCGATTGGTCGTGGGGGCTGACCGCTTGCATCGCCGTCCTCATCGTCGCTTGCCCGTGTGCGCTCGGGTTGGCCGTGCCCACGGCGATCCTCGTCGGCACCGGCTTGGGCGCGAGCAAGGGCATCCTCATCAAAGACCCCGTCGCGCTCGAGCGATGCCACGGCTTGACGCACGTCATCCTCGACAAGACCGGCACGCTCACGACCGGCAAGCCCGCGGTCACCGGCATCGTCTGCGTGAGTGAATCGATCGAAGCCGATGCGATGCTGCGCTTCGCCGCCGCCGCCGAACGCGACAGCGAACACCCGCTAGCCAAGGCGATCGTCGACTACGCCGTGCGCATCGGGCTCGATCCGCCGGCCGCATCCAACTTCAAGTCCGCCACCGGCGCGGGCGTCAGCGCGAATGTCGAGGGCCGGGTCGTTAAGGTCGGCCGGCTCGCATCGCTGCGCGACCAACACGTCGAGATCCCCGACGGACTCGAAGCGCGTCGCGAGCAGCTGCGCGGCGCACGCACCGTCGTCGCCGTCGCGATCGATAACACCGCCGTCGGCTTGATCGGCCTTGCGGATCAACTCCGCCCCGAAGCGCCCGGCGTCATCAAGGCCCTCAACCAACTCGGCCTGCGCACCGTCATGATGACCGGCGACTCGCAGTACGCCGCCGACCACGTCGCGCGCGAACTCCGGATCGACCGCACGTTCGCCGAGGTCAAGCCCGCGGACAAGCGTCAGAAAGTGCTGGACCTGCAGGTGGGCAACAAATCCGTCGTCATGGTCGGCGACGGCGTCAACGACGCGCCCGCGCTCGCCGAGGCCGACCTTGGTATCGCGATCGGCGGCGGCACGGACATCGCACACGATGCCGGACACGTCGTCCTGCTCGGCAGCGACATCAGGCAATTGCCCACGGCGATCAAGCTCGGCCGAGCCACCATGCGCCGCATCGTCGCCGGCCTGCTCTGGGCGAGCATCTATAACCTCTGCCTGATCCCCCTGGCCGCCACGGGTTTGATGCCCCCCATGGCCGCGGCGATCGCGATGTCGCTCAGCTCGGTGAGCGTCGTGGTCAATGCGCTTTGGTTAAAGTGGACGTGGAAAGGCTGAAGATGTCTCAATTTGTAGATTCGATGAGGCGTTTGATTGGCAACTTGATTTGGGGACGCTGCCCGGGCTGTAAAGCGAGCATGTCTTCAATCAAGGACAAGAAACTAGTGATGTCTGTTTTTCAGTGCCCGTCATGTCGAATCGGAATGAAGCTAAAGAGTGATTCGCTGATCGAAGACCTATTGTTCCTAGACCTATTTTTGTTCATTGCAATAGCGATTTACTACAGCCGGTTGATGAATCTTTCAGTATTAATCCCGATCGCAATCGTTTTTGGCGCTTACGGCTTGCTGAAACCAAAGAAGTGGAAAGCGATTACAAAAGGCGAGATGTGTAATCAGTGTCACTATGACCTCTATGGCCTGGAGCATCCTTCGAAATGTCCCGAGTGCGGGAAACGATTAAACCAAATCCAACCAAGCCTCCGGCAGCACTTCCAGCCAGTAGCGACCGTTGCTTTTTTTGACGTAGACCTTGCAGCCGTAGACATCGCTGAGTGTTTCGGGGTTGATGACGTCGTCGGGTTTGCCGGCGGCGACGAACTTGCCCTGTTTCATTAAGAGCACCTGCGACGTGCGTGGCGAGAGTTCTTCGACGTGGTGGCTGATCATCAAGACAGCCGGTGCATCGGGTTGAATGAGCAGTTGCTCGATCGTCGCGAGGACTTGTTCGCGGGCGCGGAGGTCGAGGCCGGCGGTCGGCTCGTCGAGGATGAGGAGTTCGGGTTTGTGGACGAGCGCTCTTGCGATGAGGGCTCGGCGTTGTTCGCCGGTGGACAGCTTGCCGAGCGTGTGGTCAAGGCGGTGGCCGAGCCCGACGCGGTGCAACAGCTGCTTCGCGCGATCGAGTTGCTCGGCGGTCGGGCGCTCGTACAGCCCGACGGACGCGAAGTACCCGGTGCAGACGGCAAGCGTCGTCGGCAGCGCGGCGTCGACCACCGCGCCGGTGACGTGCGCGAAGCCGTTGTCGGTCGTCGGGTTGACCAGCCCGATGCGTTTACGCAGCGCGAGGATATTGGTCTGGCCGATGGTCTGATCGAGGACGGTGAGCCGGCCGGCGGTAGCGAACATGGTGCCGGTGAGGCAGCGGGTGAAGGTCGTTTTCCCGCAGCCGTTGGGTCCGAGGATAGCGGCGGCCTGGCCGCGCTCGATGCGGCAGGTGATCCCATCGAGGATCGTCGTGTCGCCGCGGCGGACGACGAGGGATTCGCAATCGATCGCGTAGGGCGTCTTGACCATGCGCAAACCATATCAGAGAAGGCTTTTCGTCTCTTTGGTCACCGGCGCGTTCTTGGTCTAAAATCCCCACGGATGAAAGAACGTCACGAAGCGATCTTGAAGGATATCACCGGGCTGCCGACCGGCGCGGGGATGGAGTCGCGCATCATCGAGTGGATCGAGGCGTGGGCCAAGCGACGCAAGACCGTGACGCTATCGCGCGACGCGCTCGGCAATCTTACGATCAAGCGCAAGAACGCTCGCTCCAAAAAGCCGGTTTACTTCACGGCGCATCTCGATCACCCGGCGTTCGCGGTAACGGATGTCCTTGACCACGGGCAAACGATCCAGGCCGAGTTCCGCGGCGGGGTCTACGACGCGTACTTCGTGGGCGCGCCGGTGCAGCTCCACTTGCCGGGTAAGCGGCCGGTGAAGGGCGAGGTGGTGTCGCTGGATCGCGAACGCAGCGGCGAGTTGTTTCAGTTGGCGACGATCCGATTGGATCGGATATCGTCCTGCGTGCCGGGCGACCTGGTGACGTGGGCGCTGCCGAAGCCGAAGATCGTGAAGCGACGCTTGCATGCGCCCGCGTGCGACGATCTCGCGGCGGTGGCGGCGGCGATCAGCGCGTTCGAGGCTATGCTCGCGAGGCCGAAGGGTTTGGGCGACGTGCGGTTGCTCTTGACCCTGGGCGAGGAGGTCGGCTTTATCGGCGCGATCGGCGCCGCGAAGAACGGCAGCATCCCGAAAGCCGCGACGCTCGTCTGCCTCGAGAACAGCAAGAGCATGATCGACTCGCCGATCGGCGACGGCCCGATCATCCGCGTCGGCGATCGGATGAGCGTCTTCGATCCCGAGTTGACGGCTCGGTTAGTCCGCGTCGCGGACGAACTCTCGAAACAGGATCGGTCGTTTCGCTACCAGCGCAAGCTCATGCCCGGCGGCGCTTGCGAGGCGACCGCCTTTCGCGCCTACGGCTACCTCAGCTCGTGCATCTGCCTGCCGCTGGGCAATTACCACAACATGGACGAGTCGCAGCAGGCGATCGCGCCCGAGACGATCTCGATCGACGACTACCATCAGCTCGTCGCGCTGCTGGTGGCGGTGGGACGGAACCTGCCGACGACCCGCGCTCAGCCGGGGCTGACCGATCGTTTGGACGGGCTGTTCGAGCGGCGGCGCGGCCTTCTCGATTGATCGGCGTTCGATCGGCGTTCGATCGTTTCGTCAGCGCAACTCGTGCGTTGCGCGGCGCAGGGCTTGCGCGGGCATAGGTTGCGCGGTGTGATTCTTGCGTGCGTCGACGGTGATTGCGCGGTGGGGTGGAGCGTCTGCAAAACATTCTTTTTCAGTGGTTTACGCGGCGAGCGGCGGCAGGTGAGGCTCGTTCTCCGCGCATGGCATCGACGTTGCGTTGGGTTTGGCACGCGGGATTTCCCACAGGACAGCCGATGCCAAACGACACGCACAACACGAACGCCGATCGCTCGCCGAGTCTTCTGAGTCTGGTCGAGCGCGACGGGTCCGAGGGCATCGGGTCGGTCATGCTTCGCCTCGCGCAGATGGCGGCGGCGCAGCATCGCGCGAACGCCGAGCCGCGACGCGTCGAGCCGTGGCGCGACCAACAGCAGATTCAACTCACAAAGATGGACACGCCAGGGCAGGGACGCCCGGCGCTGACCCGTAGTGCTCGCAACGGCGAGCCGGTGACCACGGAGGGTGACCGATGAACTACGGGTTGTACCTGTCCGCTTCGGGCGTCATGGTGAATGCACATCGCCAGGACGTCCTTGCCAACAACCTGGCGAACGTGAACACCGCGGGCTTCAAGCCCTTGTTCACCGACATCCGCCAGCGACCGGCGGAGAGTCAGGAAGACGGCCCGGTGGACTTCGGCCTGTCCGATGCGCTGCTCGATAAGCTCGGCGGCGGGATCTTCGGCAAAGACCAACGCGTCGCCTTCACCACCGGCGCACCGGTCAAGACCGATCGCAGCCTCGATGCCGCGCTGACGCAGGACAACGCGTTCTTTGTCGTCCGTCACACCGACCCGCGCAACGGCGAAGAGGCGATCCGCCTGACACGCGCCGGCCAGTTCACGACCAACGCCGCGGGGGAGTTGGTGACGCAGTCCGGCCAGCGGGTGCTGAACCCCGATGATGAGCCGATCGAGATCGACGGCGCCAAGCCGGTGATCGGTCGGACGGGCGATATCCGCCTGCTCGATGCGCAGGGGAATCTGATCGGCCGAGAGCAGATTCAGCTGGTGCGTGCCGACCTCGCGCAGCTGCGACCGGCGGGGCAGAACCTCTTTGAGATGACCGGCGGCGACAGCCGATCGGCGATCGAAGCGCCCGTCGTGCTACCCGGCCACTACGAATCGTCGGGCACGAACGCGATCTCGACCATGATGGAGATTGTCGCCGCGACCAAGGCCGCCACGGGCAACGCCCGGATGATCCAGTACCACGACCAGATGCTCGACGCGTCGGTGAACACATTCGCCCGACTCGCGTAAACCACTTGTTTTCAAGGTGAATCAAGACCATGGCTGTTAACGCACTGCACGCCGCCGCGACCGGGATGAACGCGCTCTCCACCGAGCTCGACGTGATCTCCAACAACCTCGCCAACGTCAACACCAACGGCTTCAAGGCCTCGCGCGTCAACTTCGAAGACCTCTTCTATCTGCAGAAGCGACAGCCCGGCCTCGAAACCGGCGCGGAGACCACGCCCCCCGCGGGCCTGCAGGTCGGCCTGGGTACGCGCATCAGCAACACGCAGTACGACTTCAGCAACGGCTCGGCCGTCGAGACCGGCAACGACTTCGACATGTACATCGCCGGCGACGGATTCTTCCAGGTCGAGATCATCGAAGAGTTCGGCGGCGGTATCGGCTACACCCGCGCGGGCAACTTCTTTACCAACCGCGATCGCGAGCTGGTACTCGGTAACTCCGACGGCCCGCGGCTGTCCGACGGCATCGTCGTCCCCGAAGACGCCGTGGGCGTGAGCATCTCGTCGGACGGCATCATCTCCGCGACCCTGCCCGACAACTCGGTCCAGGAGATCGGACAGATCGAACTGCACAGCTTCGTCAACAAGTCCGGGCTGAAATCGATCGGCGGCAACATCTACGTCGAGACCGAGATCTCCGGCCCGCCTTTGCAGGGGATCC
>JBMYUK010000105.1:0-1231 GCA_049605275.1 Phycisphaeraceae bacterium | reverse complement strand
GTCATGGAAACCGCCACCGAGCTCACCGGTGCCCAGTACGGCGCCCTCGGCATCATCGGCTCGCACGGCACCCTGGTGGAGTTCCTGCACGTCGGGATGCCACCGGAGGACGTCGCCGCCATCGGGCCTCCACCCCGGGGCGAGGGCGTGCTCGGCACGATCAAGCATAAGCATCTCGAAACCTCGAACGTCAGCCCGGTCAACGAACTCGTCTCGCTGATCAAGACGCAGCGCGCCTTCGAGATGAACAGCCAGACCATTCAGGCCGCGGACGAGCTCTTGCAGACCGTCGGCAACCTCAGACGGTTCTAAGCACTGACTGATCGATTGTGGCGGCGGGCGGAGCCCATCGCCTTGGAAACCACGGCAAAACAGGCACGGAGGCCTGACGATGCGACACGACGAACCGGCCACGATGATGCACCTGATCCGACCCCTCTTGCTGCTCTTGGCGATCGGCGCGTTGCTGCTGATCGCGGAGGCCGCGTCCGGCGATTCGGTGCGGGTTCACGACGTTTCGGGGTCGGACGGCCCGGCGATCTTGCTGTCGCACGTGGCGGAACTCGACGGCGCGTACGCGGATGGATTCGCGGCGGTCGAGGTCGGGCGTTTCGTGGAAGGCGAGTCGACGATCGAGATCAAGACGTCGGCGATCCTCGAATCGATGCGCGAGGCGGGCGCGAAGCTCGGTCGACTGGACTTCAGCGGGTTTACGAAAGTTGTGGTGCATCGCACGTTCGGCTCCCCGGCCGATCGTGTGACCGCGGCAAGACCCGAGGAGCCCGCAGCGAATATCGACGCACGAGTGCGCGGCGAGGCGATCACGGTTTACACGCCGACGACGGTGCGTGCGTTGATCGAGCGCGAAATCGCCGAGCGAATGGGCTTCGATCGGTCTTCGCTGGCGATCGCGTTTAACGAGAAGGACGAGACGCTGTTGAGTCGCAGCGCGGTGGCCGGGCGGTACGAGGTCGAGCCGATCGCCGAGCCGACGCTCGGTGCCGTGTCGTTCAGGGTCAGCGCCTATCGCGGCACGCAGCGAGTCGACGACGGACAAATCGTCTCGGCCCGCGTACAGCGGCGCGTCATCGCCGTGATCGCCGCGCATAAGATCGCCCGAGGCGAGACGATCCGGCGGCAGCACCTGCGCCTCCGCGAGGTGCTCATCGACGACACGGCCCAGGCCTACATCGGCGACACGGCGCTCGTCACCAGTCAGGTCGCGAACAAG
>JBMYUK010000104.1:0-7919 GCA_049605275.1 Phycisphaeraceae bacterium | reverse complement strand
CTTCATGTTAAACACATCAGTACCCCCAGGTTGTTGGGCGTGTCCGACGATCCAGGTCTCGCTGATTATGTCGGTGAGGTTGGGTAAGAGCCAGTTATTATAGAGTTTCGCGAGTCTTTATACCTTCTACAGGCGATTACGAATTTCAACTCCGCCATGTCACGCTTCGTGGACAAACACTTACGGCCGAAGATTGGGATTCTGGTGAATTGATAGACGGGACAGACTGGCTTCGGGTCGAATTGTCTGAGCCCGATGACCGTTGGAAGCCAGAGACTGCTGGGCCTGATCACAATTACACCGTGCCATGGGTCAATCTTTTCGTACTCTGTGAGCAACCGGCTCCGCTCGAAACGCGGTTGACGCCTGACAACGACGACCGGGTCTCTGTATGGCTGATAGAGCGTGGCTATGTTTACGACCTCTCCGCCCCCGATGAGTTGCGGTCAAGACTGAACAGCTACGGGGCGAGGATGCTCGGAGAAATAGAAGTGAAGATCGGTAATGGAGATCGCCTTTACCTTGATCTGGATCTCGCTTCATCGCGGCAACAAAACATTCTGACGGCTACGCTCCGCGGCGAGTTGGTCACGCACCGTCATTACGGGAAAGTGACTTGGCGCACAAACTCAAAAGGAATCAAAAGTAGATTTAATGAAAGCCATTCTGTGAGCACTTGGCCATAACCGCCACCGACTCACTCACCTGCCTCACCCGCGTCCTTCTCAGCGTTGGCAACTGGCGTGGCGATCTGGCCGATTGATATCAAAATGATACTATTGGGTATCTCGTGGAGCCTTGCCATGCCAGACTTACTCATCCGTAATCTCGACCCCGTCGTGCTCGAGCGTCTGAAGCGGCGCGCCAAGGCGTCGGGCCGGTCGCTGCAGAGCGAGACGAAGGGCATTCTCGAGCAGGCCGCCGGCCGAACGCTGGACGAGGCGCTGCAGGTCGCCGCGGGTTGGCGCAAGAAGCTCGGCAAACGCCCGACCGACAGCGCTCAGGCGTTGCGTGAGGACCGGGGTCGATGAGCGGGATCGTGCTCGACGCCAGCGTGCTCATCAAGCTCTATATCAATGAAGAAGGCTCGCGTCGCGCGGCGTCGGCGGTGAAGAAGGCCGAGACGCTGATCGCGCCGGACCTGCTTTGGTCCGAGGTCGGCAATATTTTGTGGAAGTACGTTCGGCGTGATGCACTCGACGCGGATACCGGCGAGGCCATCCTGCAGGACATGCTTCAGATGCCGATCGTTGCGATGTCCTCAAGCGACCTGCTCCCGCAGGCTTTTGAGATCGCCACGAAGTACGACCGCACGGTCTATGACAGTCTGTATCTCGCGGCGGCGGTTCGCGCTGGCGTGGTCATGCTGACCGCCGACGAGCGGTTGGCCAAGGCACTGGCGGGCTCGCCGATGGACCCGTTTGTCCGTGGGCTATAGCTGGTATGGTGGTTCACTTTCCCCGAGGGTCGATGCCGGCCCCGACACGCGAATTCTTACGCCATGACCGCCACCGACTCCCTCGCCTACCTCACCCCCGACCTGCCCGGTGTCGGCGGGGTGCTGAAGCAATCCAACGAGGACTTTCTCGTCGAAGAGCAACCTTTGTACGAGCCCCGCGGCGAGGGCGAGCACGTCTATTTGTTCATCGAGAAGAACGGCCTGACGACGACCGAAGCGGTGCAGCGCATCGCCAAGTGCTTTCACATGCACCGCCGAAACATCGGCTACGCGGGTCTCAAAGACAAGCACGCGGTGACCCGACAGCACGTCTCGCTCTGGCTGCCCGGCGTCGAGGACGAGCGCATCGTCGAGGGCGTTGCGCGCATCAATCAGACCCAGCAGAAGCTCAAAGTCCACTGGCACGAACGCCACACCAACAAGCTCAAGCGCGGGCACCACGGCGGCAACCGATTCGTGATCCGCTTGCGCAACGTCGAGCCGACGCACGTCGTCCGCGCGAAGCGGGTGCTCGACGCGATGGAGCGCCGCGGCGTGCCGAACTACGTCGGGGATCAGCGGTTCGGCTACCGGCAGAACTCGCACCGCACGGGCAAGGCGCTCTTGCTCGGCGATTTCGAGAGCGTCATCGACGAGATGCTCAAGGCCGACGCCCCGAGCGAATCCGAATACATTCGACGCGGACGGGAACTCGTGCGCGAAGGCGCGTACGAACGAGCACTGGACGTCTGGCCCAAGACGCTGCGTTACGATCGGCAGCTGCTCGATGCGCTTCGTCAGGGCAAAAGCCCACGCGACGCGGTGATGTCGATCGACGGCAATCAGCGCGCGTTTCTCGTGAGCGCGTGGCAATCGGCGGTGTTTAACGACGTGCTGGATGCGCGGGTCGCGGGGGGCACGTTTGACAGGCTGTTGCCCGGCGATCTCGCGTGGAAGCACGACAGCCGGGCGACGTTCGAGGTGGACGAGTCGACGTACGAAGCGGACAACGCGCCGGGGGGTCGGGTGGAGCAGGGTTTGTTGTCGCCGTCGGGCCCGCTGTGGGGGGTGGACATGCCGCGTGCGACGGGCGAGCCGGGTCGGATCGAGCGGTCGGCGTTGGACGCGTCGGGGGTGAGTGAGGCGGAGCTTGCGGGGACGGGCGCGGACCCGAAGGCGTCTGCGGAGGGTCGGCGTCGACCGCTGCGGATCTTGCTAAAAGACCCGGACGTGGAAGGGGGCGTGGACGAGTCGGGCCCGTACATCAAGACGCGTTTCGAGCTGCCGCGCGGGGCGTACGCGACGATGGTGCTGCGTGAGGTGATGAAGGGCGGCGAGCTTGGCTGACGCGAGCATCGAGATCAAGCGGATTTACGACGAGCCGAGCGAATCGGACGGGCTTCGCGTGTTGGTCGATCGGGTCTGGCCGCGCGGGGTGAGCAAGTCGGCCGCTCGATTGG
The DNA here is from genome assembly GCA_049605275.1 of Phycisphaeraceae bacterium. Classification (GTDB taxonomy): domain Bacteria; phylum Planctomycetota; class Phycisphaerae; order Phycisphaerales; family Phycisphaeraceae; genus JAHQVV01. The sequence goes on along the minus strand of JBMYUK010000104.1, from coordinate 5,021 downwards.
ATGCGTGGGAGCGCGTGCTCGCGCCTTCGGACGACTTGCGTCGCTGGTTCGATCACGATCCGGCTCGGTTCGAAGCGTTTCGCGCGGCGTACGCCGCTGAATTGAAGACCAATCGGGTCGAGGTCGATCGCTGTGTCTCGGCCTGGCGAGGCAAGCGCGTGACGCTGCTCTACGGCGCGCGGGACACCGAGCACAATCAGGCGGTCGTGTTGCGCGACGTGCTGCGGTCGCTGCTTTGATCGGTTGCGTGCGGCTTGGTGACGGGTTGCGTTTTGCCGTCGACGAGCCAGAGATAGGCGAACGGGCCGCGCTGGCGCTGGGGCAGGAGGATGCGGATCGCCAGCCGGGCGAGCGGTCGAGAAAGTGCGATCGCGATCAATCCGCCGACGGCCGCCGCGCCCGCGATGAGCACCGGGCTGAGCACGATCCAGCTCTTCAGCCCGGCCGAGGCGTATTCGAGCACGTAGTTGTCGGGCAGGCTCATCGCGTAGACCGCGCCGAGCGCGAGACCCGGCCAACCGATGGCCAGCGCCAGGTAGCCCCGCCCCGACCAGTGCGGCAGGAACAGACACGCCACCGACACCACCATCGCGCCCAGCAGACCCGCGCCCCCGAAGCCCAGCGCGAGCGACAGCGCGGCCTCGCCGTCCATCGCGCCCAGCCGATACTCGAAGCGGACCTTGCGCGTCCGCCCGCGGTGATCGACGATCTCTCGGGGCACGTCGAGGTCGTAGGTCTCGACCAGCGCATCGCCCGCCATCGCCGAAGACTCGACCATGCCGCCGACCGCGCCCGCGAGCACCCCGCCCAGCGCCGCGAACCACACCAGCCAGAGCAGCAGCACTAGCTGCGCGAACCAGCTGCGCGGCCGAGTCGTCGCCTGGTTCGCCGGCTCGAACCGCCCGCACTCCGGACACTTGCACAGCAACAGCCGCGTCGAAGGCTCGCGCCGAACCGCTTGTTGACGCAGGTTGTACCCGCACCCGCCGCAGTACCGATCCAACTCGACGCGACCCAACTCGGGCAGCCGGTCGAAGCTCAGCGGCGGGGGCGTCTCGGCGGTCGGCTCGTCCATGCGAGAAAGCTACGCCAACCGCTGTCGTTTCACAACCCCGAGTAAAAACGAGTATGAGAAGTGCCTTCGGTGGGATAGGCGTCCCGTCTGTCGTCGCGATGAAGTCGTGAATGGTAAAAAGTTCGGACTGCGCCCCAACGGCGGGCGAGACGCCCACCCCACCTTTTCGTACACGTTCGAAGGCCGGCGCGACGCAGCACCCATAGATTGCCCGCCCGCCCGATCGCATTACAATAGCCCGTTTCAACGAACCCCCAGCCAAGCGATATCACCATGAAAGCCAACGACCTCAAGCCCGGCAAGGCCATCAACCAGGACGGCCAGGTCTGGATCGTCACCAAGATCGAACACGTCAAGCCCGGTAAGGGCGGCGCCTTCGTCCAGGCCAAAGTCAAGTCCATGAAGACCGGCAGCGTCCAGGAAAAACGATTCCGATCCACCGACGAAGTCGATGGCGTCACCCTCGACCGACGCGAGATGGAATACCTCTACTCCGACGGCAGCGGCGCCATCTTCATGGATACCGAGACCTTCGAGCAGACCACGCTCCCCGAAGACGTCCTCGGCGACGCGCTTAAGTACTGCAAGCCCAACGAAAAGATCCTCGGCCTGCACCACGAGGGCAGCGTCCTCAGCATCGAACTGCCCGGCCAAGTCGAACTCGAAGTCACCGACGCGCCGCCCGGCATCAAGAACGCCACCGCCACCAGCGTCATGAAGGAAGCCACCACCGAAACCGGCCTGATCGTTAAAGTCCCCGAGTTCATCGGCATCGGCGATCGCATCAAGGTGAATACCGACACGGGCGAATACGTGTCGCGGGCTTGAGCGGTGGTTGGATTGAATAGGTGGGGTGGGCGTCTCGCCCGCCGTCAGGACGCAGTCCTGAATAAATCGATCGGATTCAAGGCTGCGCCTTGACGACAGGCGGGACGCCTATCCCACCTGTTCTCTTGTGAGTCTTGCCCATGTGCGGACGGTACCAACTCAAGACCGAGGCGGGACGATTGGCCGAGCTGTTTGCCGCGTTGCACGTGGAAGGCGGCGAGCTGCTTGCGCCGCGCTACAACATCGCCCCCGGAAGCCCGGTACTGATCGTGCGCGACACGCCGACGGGCCGGGCGATTGAGCACGTGCGTTGGGGCCTGGTGCCGGGCTGGGCCGAGGACCCGAAGATCGGCTACAAGATGATCAACGCGCGCAGCGAGTCTGCGGCGACCAAGCCCGGCTTCCGCGGCGCGATGAAGTACCGCCGATGCATCGTCCCGGTCTCGGGTTTTTACGAGTGGAAGAAGATCGGCGCGAAGGCGAAGCAGCCGCACCATGTTGCGGTTCGGGGCGTCGAGGTCTTCGCGTTGGCCGGGCTGTGGGAGCGTTGGCAGGACCCCGCGGGCAACGAGTTGGAGACGATGGCGATCCTGACGTGCGCCCCCAACGAGATGATGGCCGACCTGCACGACCGCATGCCGTGCATCCTCGATCCGAATCGTTACGACGCCTGGTTGGACTTGGATCAGCAGGACGCGGCCGTCGCATCGCGCGTCTTGAAGCCTTATCCCGCGGATCGCATGGCCGCCTGGCCGGTGAGCACGTACGTGAACAAGGCGGGCAACGAGGGCGAGCGCTGCGCCCAGCCGGTGGGTCAGCAGGGGTTGTTCGGTTAGAGTTCAGACGGGTTCGAGTGCGCAGGCGTTTGTCGCGTGTCGGTCGCCGGCGGTTATCATAAGTATTGACTTTTTAAGGAGCCGTTATGTCCAGATCATCTGCGTTGCTGCTCGTGTTGTGTGTCGCGTTGCTGCTGCCGACGCCGGCGTTTGCCGCGGACGAGCCGGACGCAGGCGGGCTGGAGATCGAAGAGGGGCTTCGTCTGCGGATCTATTGGATCGGCGAGACGTTCGACGCGTCGGCGCGCTTGGACGAAGGCCAGTCGCCGAACGTTGACGTCACGGTGCCGGGCGTGTCGGTGACGAAAGACGCGGTCTTCCAAGACAAGCAGGACGTCGACGAGGCGACGGACGAGACGATCGCCGACCGTTACATCGCGCGGTGGTCGGGATGGATCCAGATGCCGAAGGCGGGTGTCGTTCGCTTTCGGCGCAACACGGATGCGTCCACGCGATTGACGATCGGCGGGTCGATGGTGATCGGCGACGCGATCGAGTTGGATGCGGGTTGGCACGCGTTCGAGTTGCATCAGTCGGTGCCGGGCAAGCGGAACAAGGCGATTCGGCTGGAGTGGCAGCGGCCGGGCGAGGACGGCTTCGCGTCGATTCCGACCCAACGGCTTCGTGCGCCGAAGTTTTTTTTCCGACCGACGCAGCGCGGCAAGAAGGACCTGGTTGCGCAGCGGACGCGGCCGGGCCTGGGCCAGAAGGTTGCGGGCGTTCACCCCGGATACCGCGTGACGAACATCCGCCCCGACGGGATGGACATGCCCGTCGGCGGGCTCGGGATGCTGTCGGATGGCAGGCTGGTCGTCGCCCGCTTCGACGCGCAGACGCTCAAGGCCCCGTCGCCCACGGCCGAGCCCAACGGCGAGCTTTGGCTTTTAAGTAACGTCACCGCGGACGATCCGAAAGACGTCGTCGGCGAGCAGATCGCCACGGGGCTTTACGAGCCGTCGGGCGTGTACGTGATCGACGACGCGATCTACGTGAGCCAGCGGAGCGAGTTGACGAAGTTCACTCAGTCGCCGGACGAGACCTGGCAGGCCGAGACGATCGCGAGCGGTTGGGACACGAACGACTTCCATCAGATCAGCGCGGGCCTGCCCTGGGTGCCGGGGCCGACGGCGGAGCATCCGGGGTTCTTCTACATGTCGCGCGGCGCCGGCCTGGGCAAGAATCAGAACCCGCCGAACCACGCGTCGGTTTGGAAGATCGATCTGAGTCAGCCCGACGGCGAGAACGTCGAGGTGCTCACCGGCGGCCACCGCACGCCCAACGGCCTCGGCCTGAACACCGCCGGCGACTGCTTCGTCATCGATAACCAGGGCGGCTGGACCCCGGCCAACGAGATCAATCACGTGCAGCAGGGCCGGTTCTACGGTTACTACCTCCGCGACAACCCGCCGAAGGCCAACGCCGCGCCCTTTCAGCCCGAGGTGCGCGACGGCAAGACGGGCGTCACCCCGCCGGCGATTTCGCTTCCGCAAGACGAGATCGGCAACTCGCCGACCGAGCTCTTGCTGTTCCCCAAGGGCCATGTTTTCGAAGGCCAGATGGCGCTGGGCGACATGCGCTACGGCGGGCTGAACCGTGTGTTTTTAGAGAAAGTCAACGGCGTGTATCAGGGCTGCGCGATGCGGTTTACCCAGGGGCTCGAGGCCGGGCCGAATCGCATCTTCTTCGGGCCCGACGGCTCGCTCTACGTCGGCGGCATCGGCGGTCGGCACGCGTCGACCTGGTACTGGAACAACGAGAAGGGCCAGCCGACCTACGGCGGGCTCGAACGCCTCACGCCGACGGGCCAAGACGTCTTCGAGATCGACAAGATGATCGCGACCCGCGACGGCTTTATCCTCAGCTTCACCAAGCCGATCGCCAAAGATGTACTCGAAGACCCATCGACTTATGCCGTCAAGCAGTGGACCTACGTGCCAACCGGTAAGTACGGCGGCCCGAAGATCGACCTCCACGACCTGTCGGTCACGCAGGCGGTCGCGTCTGACGATGGTCAATCGGTCAGGCTGGTCGTCCCGAACCTGCGCGAAGGTTTCGTCGTCCACCTCCAGACCGATCCGACCTCGACCGACGGCGACCCGATCTGGTCCGGCGACATCTGGTACACCCTCAACCAAATCCCCCAGTAAAACCGCGTACAAGAAGTGCCTCAGGTGGGATAGGCGTCTCGCCTGTCGTCACGACGAAGTCGTGAATCGTACCGACCCGAGCTGCTCGCCAACGCCGACCGGGGCTGCAGTGTGGCCCCGGCAAATGACTCGACC